>NZ_JAIWNX010000169.1 GCF_020217185.1 Asticcacaulis sp. | reverse complement strand
TTGGCCGGTGCGCGGGCCTATCCCCGCTGGCGGCTCTGGGAAAGGGACGGAAAATGTCGGGGCAGACCGGACACGGTTTTTGGTGAAATATTTATGACGGAGTCAGGTCGCGGCCTCAGCGCAGCGTAATGACCTCGCCCTGCCGTTCGACCGTAAAGCCGTGCACCAGCGCCAGTGCCTCCAGCTGCGCTTCCGGGGCATCGAGGCGGATGCGACCGACAATCGGCTTTTGCTTCAGGGCCTCGTCGGCAAAGCGGATGCTCAGTCCCGATTGCCGGCTGAGCGCCTGCACGACGCGCTCCAGCGGCCAGTGGTCGGGCTCGATCCAGCCGCGCCGCCAGTCGTCGCCTTGCGGATCGAAGCGACTTAAGGGTTTAACATGGCCGCTTTCGAGACTGGCGCGCATGCCGCGCGTGAAATCGCCATAGCGGCGCTCATCGCCAGTGAGGCGCACCTTGCCCTCATAGACGTCCAGTTCGACACCGTTCGGCAGATAGCTGAGGTTAAATTCCGTGCCGAGCACGCGCACCTTGCCGCCGCTAAGCCCGACATAGAAGGGGCGCGAGGCGTCGTGGGCCACGTCAAAATAGGCCTCACCGCTTTTGAGCGCCACGTGGCGGCGGTAACCCGTCAGACGCGTTTCCAGCCGCGACCCACCGTTCAGCGTGACCTGGCTGCCGTCGGCGAGCGTCAGTTCGCGCACCTCGCCGGGCCTTGTGCTGTAGACAGACACTGGTGTCGTCCAGTCGGCGATAACAGGCGGTAGGAGAAACAGGCTCAGGCACGCCGCCAGAGCCAGACCCGCCCCGCCCCAGACAACCGGCCTTTGCCACAGGGCACGGCGGGACACGAGGTGATCAGACGCCTCCTGATCAAACTGCGTCAGGGCATCATGCAGGGCGCGGTCCTGAGCGATCCGCAGCAGGCGCTGATAGGCAGCCTCATGCCGCGGGTCGGAGCGCCGCCAGTAGAGCCCTTCGTCGGTTTCCCCCTGTGTCAGGGTTTGATCGGCATAACGGGCGGCGGTGTTCCACAGAAGATCGTCAGTGTCCGCACCCTCAGGCGTCATAGCGTTTTCTTTTCTTTTCAGCCCTGGCAAGCGTCTCGTGCAATTGCCGCAGGCCGCGCGTTATGTGTTTTTCGACGGCGTCCACCGACAGGTTCAGACTCCGGGCAATATCACTGCAGGTTTCGCCATGCAATCGCCGCCGGATCAGAACCTCGCGACGTAGCGGCGGCATGTCCTTCAGGGCTTCGGTGAAGGCTTCGAGACGCTGTTTGTGCATCAGAACCTGCTCCGGCAAGGGGTTGTCGCAGGCCAGAGTGTCCTCGATGGCCTCGGTGGGACGCAAACGCTCGGCTCTGAAATGGTCGCTGATCAGGTTGAGCGCGATGCGTCGCGCCAGTGCGGCGATATTGTCCACCTTGTGGTCGCGCACATAGGCGACCAGTCGCGCCAGCGTTTCCTGCACCACGTCCTCGCACAGGCCATGGTCGCGCACCCTACCCGCGACGAAGCGCGACAGGCGCTGACGCTCATCGGCAATCCACAGGAAGGGAAAAGGGGCGGGCGACATGATACTTCTGTGGGGAGCCTTATGCCGAAAGGGGAGGGTGTTATGTGGTGGCGTTGCTGGCCGTCTCCTGCTCTAGTCGGCAAATGTGACAGATTTTTATAAACAGCCTCTGCAAAATGGCTAGGGTGACGCGAATCCGGCGGGTGTGGCTTTGTGGTTGGCTATTCGCCCCTACGGTAGCGCCTGAGGCGATAGTCCCCGCGGATACAATTGCGTGTGGCGGGGATTTCTGCTGTAAAAGCCGTGGTATCCCGGGTGTCGGGTCCGACGGTGACCGCAGAGGCGGCGGTGAAAAAAGCAAAACCAACCATCGACGATGTCGCGGCCTTGTCGGGCGTGGGGCGCACCACGGTGTCGCGGGTGCTCAACAATGGCCCCAATGTCCGCCCGGAGGTGCGCCTGCGCGTCCTGCAGGCGGTTGAAGCCCTGCACTACAAGGTCAATACACAGGCCCGCTTTCTGGCGGGCGGCCGGTCGCAGACTCTGGCTCTGGTTCATGCCTCTGATCCCGATGCGGAACCCAACTCCTACTACTTTTCGGGTCTGGAGCTGGGGGCGCTCAGGGCCTGCGCCCCCGAAGGCTTCCGGCTTCTGATGCACGGCCTCAACCAGCACGCCCTTAACCGCATTGAGGCCATTTTCGATTTCGTGCGGACGCATCACTGTGACGGCGTCATCCTGACGCCGCCCTTTTCCGATGACCGCGAGCTGCATCAGGCCCTGCTCACGCAGCAGATCGCCCACGTCGCCGTCTCGCCGGGAGAGGCCGTGCGGCGGCAGGTCGTCGGTGTCGGCATGGACGATGAGGCGGCGGGCTATGAGCTGACCCGCTATCTTCTGGGGCTCGGTCATCAGCGTTTCGCCTTTATACAGGGGCTGGAAAACCATGCCTCGGCCGAAAGCCGCTATGCCGGATATGGCCGTGCCCTCAGCGAGGCGGGGCTGTCCCCGTTGTCCATGGCCACCACGCGCGGCAATTTCACCTTTCGCGCCGGGGCGGATCAGGCGGTCAGGCTGCTCAACGTCCCGCAGCGCCCCACGGCGCTGATCTGCGCCAATGATGACATGGCGACGGGGGCGCTGTTTGCGGCGCACCGCATGGGGCTGCGTTTGCCCGCCGACCTTTCCGTCGTCGGCTTTGATGATACCCCCGTCTCCGAAGTGGTATGGCCGCCGCTGACCACCATCCATCAGCCGATCAAGCAGATTGGCGCCCGCGCCGTGGAACGGCTGATTGACCTTCTCAACGGGGCCGAGAGCGCAGACGCAGGCTTTGAGGCGGTGCCCCACCGTCTGGTCGTGCGTGAGTCCGCGGCCCGGTTCGAATGAGCGGCTTCCTTTTTCCACGCCAAGCTTTAAAAGCAGAAATAAATCGCCCGCTGTACGTCAGGGGCTAAACCAAACAAGCCTTCAGGGGGTCACCGTGTCACTCATTTTGCGTTTTCGTCTATGCGCCGTATTAATAGCGGTGTGTGTCGGTCTGTCGCCGCTGATGGCGGTGGCCCAGTCGGGGGCGCGCTTCGAAAAGATCCGGGTGCACGCCCAGGCGCTCGAAGGCAATCTGGCCGGTGAGTCAGCGGATCGCGACGTGATCGTCTATCTGCCGGCCGACTATGCGACGAACCCTGACCGGCGCTACCCGGTTGTCTATGGCCTGCATGGCTATGCCATGGATGCCGAAAGCTTTGCCGGCCTGTTGCAAACGCCGAAGTCGCTCGATGCGGCGCGGGCGCAGGGCCTGCGCGGTGTAATTCTCGTTTTGCCGGACAGCCGCACTTTGCATAACGGGTCGATGTATTCCAGTTCGATCACCATTGGCGACTGGGAAGGCTTTATCACCCGCGATCTGGTGGCCTATATCGACGCCCATTACCGCACCCTGCCTGAGCGTCGCAGCCGCGGCCTAATGGGCCATTCGATGGGCGGGTATGGCGCCGTGCGTCTGGGGATGAAGTACCCTGATGTTTTCGGTGCCCTCTACATCATGAGCCCCTGCTGCCTGTCGGCGCGCGAAGCCCCGCCGGCCCCGGTCGCCGCTGAGGTCGAAAATACCCGCACCCGCGAAGCGGCGGTGAAGCTCGACTTCCTGCAACGCGCCACCTTTGCCGTTGCGGCGGCCTGGTCTCCCAATCCGCACAAGCCGCCCTTCTTTGTTGATTTGCCGACGAACAAGGGCGCGGTGGATAAGGAGGTGCTGGCGCGCTGGGCTGCCAATGCGCCGCTGGCCATGCTCGATCAGTACGTATTCAATCTGCGGCGCTATCCGGCCATCGCCATGGATGTCGGAGACGAGGATGGCTTTCGCATCGACGCAGCGGAACTGCACCGCCGCCTGACCGACTCCGGGGTCAACAGCCGCTTCGCCATCTATCCCGGCGATCATGGCAACCGCATCGGCCAGCGCTTTGAAACCCACGTCCTGCCCTTTTTTGCCGAGACTCTGGACTTCGGTCCCGAGCCCGGCAGGAAGCCCTAGGATTCAATCAGCAAAATCATGCCAATAGCCGGCAGGTAAACGCACAGGGTGTAAAGCGGCTGATCCATCGGGCAATGCAGGGCATAGGCGGCCGCCGCCAGCCCGGCAAAGCCCAGCGCCGCACACAGACGCAGCAGACGGGGCTGAGACGAGGCGGTACGGCTCAGCCACAGGGGCGTGACCAGCCGCATCGCCACCCACGCGCTGAGGATGATGGTCAGACCGCACAGGGCCGCGCCGCCAAAGCCGCCTGCCGTGGCCGCCTCCCAGCCTGCATGGCTGACCTCCCACCACAGGGCGAGGCCGTGGCTCAACAGGATGACGGGCAGCGGGGCGAGGTCGCTCCAGTGACAACGGCCTTCGGGGCGTGACAGGGCGTTGGCGGCGTGCAGGGCCGACAGACCGGCCCAGCCCCACAGCAGGGGTTTGAGCAGGGCGAAACGCGCCTGTGCCAGCGCCCGTTCGAGATCGCTGAGTTCCGGGCGCATCCCATAGAGGCTAACCACCCAGATCAGGGTCACGGCGGCAAAGACGAGGGCAAGGCCAAGAAGCCGCCCGGCGCTCAGCGGTTTGACGGGTCGCAGGTCTTCGCTCAGCCGCTCGATCAGGTCGTGCGGCGGCCTTACCATCGGAACAGCCAGCGCCCGACGGCGCTGCCGATCAGGGCCGCCACCAGATTGGGCGCCAGATAGATCAGCAGCAGATAGGCCGGAGCATCATGGTCGCAATGCAGCGTATAGGCGACCGTCATCAGGGCCGAAGCGGCAAAGGCGCTGAGCGCCCCAAAAAGCGCCGGATTGCCGGGCGCGGTATGCCGCAGCCACAGGGCCCAGCCGCCCCCCAGCCCGGCCATGCCGCCGATCAAAATGGTCAGGAAGCACATGCCCGCGCCGTCTGACAGGCCGGTCATCGCTGCGGGCAGACTGCTCAATGCGATATCGACCCCGGTCAGGGTGGTCAGGGCAATGACCGCCAGTCCCAAAAGCCCGGTCTGTACGCGATTGAGCGCGCCTTCCGGTCGCGCCGTGGCCTGCACCTGCCAGACGGCCAGCGCGGCCAGAGCGATGAAAAAGCCCGTCTTGGCATAGGCCGACAGGTTATCCGCCACACGCCCTTCGCTGAACAGCAGGCGCATTTCGGGCCGCGCGCCGTAAGCCGTCAGAACATAGGTGATGCCTGCCAGCAGGCTTAAGCCCACCCACAGCCACAGGCCACGGCGGCCCAGCGGGGCCACCGGAGGGACGGACTGGCTTAAGGTCTCGATCAGGTCTGGGGTATTCTTGTTACTCATCTTCGTACACTTTCCGGGGCACGCCGACGCTGTCCCGTAACTTTTTCAATCCTCTGTGGACGATGACCTTGACGGCGGCCACCGATTTGCCGGTCAGACGCGACACGTCCTCCAGACTCAGTTCTTCGACCTTGTGCAGGCGAATGACACGCGCCTGATCGACGGGCAGTTGCGACAACAGCACCTGAACGTCGCGCCGGGCGATGGTGGCCGGCAGGCCCAGAGAGGCCTCGTCCACTGGCTCGTTCAGTTCGTTCAGTTCGACATGTACGTAGCGGCCGTATTTTCGGACGTGGTCGATCAGCTTGTGCCGCGCCACGGCGGCGATCCACGGCATGAAGGGGGCCGTCGGGTCATAGGTGTGGCGCTTTTCATGCACGGCAACGAGCGTGATCTGCGTCAGGTCTTCGGTATCGGGCGATTGCAGGCGACGGCGAAAATAGGCCGAAAGCCACGGGCGCAGGGCGGTGAGGAGGGCGCGATAGGCCTCCGCATCGCCGCGTTGGGCGGCGTGCATCTGCTGCTGCCACAGGTCGGGTTGGCTGAGGCTCATGCGGTTGTCTCTGTCGTGTCAAGGCCGGTGATCAGGCCTTCGGCCAGCCACTGACCCAGCCACGCGCCGATCTGCGCCGTGAGGTCTCGGTCGGGGGCGTCGCGCATCAGGGTTTCGCAAGCCGCCGCAAAGCCCTGACCGGCGGCCAGCGCACAGATGAGGGCGTATTCGTCGGCCTCCAGCGTGCGAAAGCGCGAAGCGAGTGCGGTCTTCCACACGCATAGACCACTCGTCTCTTCGAAATAGAGCACCTCCGGCGGCGTCTCGTTTTTGGAGAGGGCCCGCCACAGGGCCGGGGCATTGGAGCGGATAGCGCGGTGATGCAGGGCCGGATTGAGGACAAAGCGCACCGTCTCCCAGTCGCTGACCTGCGTCAGGGCCGCGCCATCGAGCAGGTCTGCATCTTTGGCGGCAAAGGCCTGCCGCAGAGCGGAATCCAGCCACGCCAGTTCAGCGATTTCGGGATCATCCGGGAAACGCTGCGCCAGAAAGCCCGCAAAGTCCTGCCCATAATCGTCCAGCGACCACTGGCTGGACGGGTGCTGTTCGACATAGGCGCGGACTTCTGAATTAAAGGTCTCATCGCCCAGCCACGCCCAGACCTGCGCATAGGTTTCGGCCATCGCCCCCGCCAGCCGCGCGCGATAGGCGTGGTGATAGACGCGCATCCCTTCGCTCACCGTGGGAGCCGGAGTGGCCAGAATCTGACCCAGAAAATCCAGTTGGGTGTCGGCCAGTCTCATACGTACACCACAGGGGAGGTGAGGCGGCGCGCGGTGTCGAGTTCGCTCAGAAGCTCAGGCAGGGGCGGAATCTCATCGTCGCGCTCGATCATCACGGCGGCGTGGCTAAGGCGCGGGGCGACCTCGGCCCATAACGCCCACACGCCGTCGGGGACGGGGGCGTCGTGGGTGTCGATCAACAGGGTTTCGCCCTCAGAATGACCGGCCAGATGCACCTGACGCACGCGCTCCAGCGGCAGGCCGTTCAGATAGGTCTGGGCGGAAAAGCCGTGATTGTGGGCACTGACGAAGACATTGTTGATATCCAGCAGCAGGTAGCAGCCCGTGCGACGGCACAGCTCCGTCAAAAAGCCCCATTCGGTGTAGGTATCTTCGGCAAAGGTGACGTAGGTCGAGGGATTTTCGATCAGCAGCGGGCGTTGCAGGAAGGTCTGCACGCGGTCGATATGGCGGCAAACGGTGGCCATCGCCTCTTCGTTCAGGGGCAGGGGCAGAAGGTCGTGGCTGTTATGACCATTGACACCGGTCCAGCACAGATGATCGGAGACCCATAGGGGGTCCACGCGCGTCATCAGGGCGTGCAGCCGCCTCAGATAGTCGGGCCCCGGACCGTCGGGTGACCCCAGCGACATCGAGACGCCGTGCATCGCCACGGGATAGTCGGCCCGCACGCGATCCAGCACATGCAGGGGCCGCCCGCCGTCGATCATGAAGTTTTCCGAGATGATCTCGAAAAAATCCACCGGTTGCGGCGCGGCCAGTATGGCTTCGTAATGGGGCGGTCTGAGGCCGAGGCCTAAGCCTGAAAAGGGGGCAAGGGAAGGGGGCATGGACGGGTCCGGAGAAGGGCCGGTGTGACACCGGCCCCGCAGGGCATACTTAACCGATATCGCCGATCACGCCACCCTGAGCCAGGCATTCCTTGGCCTTGACGGCCTTGAACCCATGACCCTTGCAGACGTTCTGGCCCTTGCATTCGTGCGTCGTGGTGGCGCAGTCGGCCGTGCCCTTACAGGTATTGATGCCATAGCAGTGGACGATGTCGTCAGCGGCCACGGCGGCACCCTTGCTGCCCGCAGGGGCGGTGGCGGCGGTGGCGAAGCTGGCGGCGGCCATAAGGGCGGCGGCGGACGCGATGATGGCGCCGGTTTTCACAGTGATCATGGTGGGCTCTCTCAAAATAGGTGCGGTGCCGGTGTGGCATGGGGGAGTACGCGGCCTTGCGGGATGAGGTTACACAGCCCCTCATTTATTTTTTTCTTATGTTTTGCTCTGCCCCTTTTGTAACCTTTGCGCGGGGCCTTGCGTACCTCCTGCCAGACGCGATGAGGCGTCGTCTCGCAAGGAAAACCCCATGTCTGTTTCCCGTTCCGGTCTGGCTATCGCCGCCGCCCTGTCACTCGCCGCCGGTGCCGCCGCCGCCGACACCAAAAAGCCCGCCAAGGCCCCCGCGGCCAAGGAAGCCTGCTACGGCATCGCCAAGGCGGGGCAAAACGACTGTAAGGCCGGTCCGGGCACGAGCTGCGCCGGCAGTTCCAAGGTCGATTACGATGGCAAGGCGTTCAAGCTGGTCGATAAGGGCACCTGCGTCACCATCAAGACGCCCAAGGGCAATGGCTCGCTGACGCCGAAGGCCTGATATGACCATCGGGGCGGGGCTGGGCTTGAAGCCGCAACATTATGCAGAGGCGACGGGCGACCGCCGCCCCGGCCTGTGGTTTGAGGTTCACCCCGAAAACTATATGGTTGAGGGTGGTCCGCGACTGGCCGCCCTTGAGCGGGTGCGCGCTGAGCATCCTCTGTCCCTGCACGGGGTGGGGCTGTCTCTGGGCGGCCCCGACCCGCTGGATCCGGCGCATCTGAAGCGCTTTCGCGCCCTGATCGACCGCTTTGCGCCCTTTGCGGTGTCCGAGCATCTGGCCTGGTCGCGCTTTGAGGGCCACAGCGTGCCGGACCTTTTACCGGTCTTGCGCACCTCGTCGGAATTACAGCGGATTGCCGAGCGCATCGACGCCACGCAAACGGCTCTGGGGCGGGCTCTGCTGATCGAAAACCCCAGCCATTATCTGAACCTGCGCGGCCACGACTATGATGAGACCGATTTTTTGAGCGAACTGGTCCGGCGCACTGGCTGCGGCCTGCTGGTCGATCTCAACAATGTCTTCGTCAGCGCGCGCAATATCGGCATCGACCCACTGATCTGGCTGCACGCTATTCCCGCGCAGGCCGTAGGCGAGATTCACCTCGCCGGGCACAGCGAAGACCCGGTGCGCGGTGCGCAGCTTCTGATCGACAGCCATGATCGCCCGGTTGATGCGGGGGTATGGGCGCTGCTGGACGTCGCGCTTGACCTGTGGGGGCCACGCCCGGTCCTGATCGAACGCGACGGTGAGGTGCCCGCCTATGTCGAACTGATCGCTGAGCGCGAACGGGCACAGTCGGTTTTGCAGCGGGAAAGGGTCGCCGCATGAGCGCCTTTCATCAGGCCTTTGCCGAAGCGCTGGCAGGCGACACGGACGCGCTGGCGACGTGGGTGGAAGCGCCTGACCGGCCGAGCGTCGCCGTCTATCGCAACACCATTGCGTCGGCTCTGATCGAAGCGCTTGAAGCCGCCTTTCCGGCTGTGGCGGCGGCGCTGGGGTCAGACAATTTCCATCAGGTGGCGGCGGCCTTTGCGCGCGACCATTACCCGGCCCATCCGATGCTGCACGACTATGGGGGCGGGTTTGCCGACTGGCTGGCAGGGCAGGACGCTCTGTCCGAGATGGACTGGCTACCCGATCTGGCGCGGCTCGATTACTTGCGGCTCAGCGTGCTGAACGCCGCGGATACGGCGGCCACACCTGCCGAAGGGTTTGCCAGCCTGTCGCCTGAGGCCCTCAGCCACGCCCGCGCGCGCCTGATCCCGTCTGCACGGCTGATCCGCTTTGACACCACGCTTCTAAGCGTCTGGGAGGCGCTTCTGGCGGGCGAAGGCGAGGGACTGGAGCGTCGGCCTGAGCCGGAAACCCTGCTGGTGCGCCGGGTGGGCGAAGGCGTCGAAGTGCGCCGTCTTGCCCCGGATGTCGCCGCCTTTTTCAGCGTCTGTGCCGAAGGCGGCACGCTGGCCGAAGCGGCGGAAGCGGCCCTGACCTGTGAGCCCACGACCGATCTTACCGCCCTGTTCAGCCATGTGCTGGGCCTCTCCTGTCTTCACCTCTCAACCGAAAGAGACCTCTTATGACCCGCAAACTCACCGACTGGATCAATGCGCCCGCGCAACTCATGGCCAAGCTGCCCGAAGACGTGATCGCGCTCATCACCCGTTTCGGCGTGGCGGCCATCTTCTTCAGTTCGGCGCGCACCAAGGTCGATGGCCTG
>NZ_JAIWNX010000168.1 GCF_020217185.1 Asticcacaulis sp. | reverse complement strand
CTTCGGTGTGCAGGACACGGCTGGGGTCATGAGTGTCGAGCACTGACCAGTAGGTGCGGTAGATGCCCACCACCTCGTGTGGTTCAACCCCGTGCCACAGGGTCAGCCAGCCCTGATGGGTCAGGATCGGCGGGGTGCCACCGCCCATGCGCTCCATGATCAGCGTGCCCGAAGGCGGGCGCAGGCCCGGCCGCTCAAACGGCTTCCAGAACAGGGCGTCTTTGGAGACCGCCAGATTGATCGACGGCCCGGCGCGCCAGTCGCTGCCCGGCGGATAGGCGAAGTAGAGTGCCCCCAAAGGCCGCGTCTGCGCCCAGTAATAGCCGTCGATCAGTCCCTCAAAAATCAGCATGTCCTTGTTTTGGTGGTCGAGGACGATCCCTTCAAAGGTCCAGTCGAGGCCATTGTCAGAGCTGTAGAGGGTAGTCGAATGGCGCTCCGGGCTGACCGAACAGGTGGTCATCAGCCAGCGGTCCCCGACGCGGCTGATGCGGGCGTCCTCCACGCCATAGCACTGAAAACTATAGGCCGGTGCAATGGCGCGGTCGTAGTGCAGCGTGAGAACACGTGTGCCGTCCGGGCTCAGTTCGGCAGGTAACAGCCACGACAGGGAGGTCAGGGCCATGACCTTCCACTGCCCGCCGGCGAGGGTGAATTTGCGCGGATCGGCCGTATTGGCCTGATCGAGCGGCCAGGCGTCGAGGCCATAGGTCTGCGTTGCCTCGTCCCAGCGGATGGCGTGGACATGGCCATCGACTATGGGCTCGCGAAGGGCTTCGGCGACGCGCACCATCATCAGCAGATTGCCGTTCGGCAGGCGCAGGAGGCCGGGATTAAACGCCCCCAGCACAAAGGTCTCCGCTGTCAGGCGCCCGGCCAGCGGCGAGCGCGACAGGTCAATATCATCGGGCGTCAGAACAAGCTGATCAATGGGGTAGGGCATATCGCTCACCGGGTGGAACATATAGGGCGTGGACATAGGGATGACCTCAGGCCCGGACCATCGGATATTCGCGGTAAGCGCGATATGGGCCGCCAACGGTGCGGCGTAAGCAATCGGCAAAGTTGCGCCAAAGCCGAGCGATCCGCATTTTCTTTTGATGCCCGCAACCGCAGTCTGTCCGGCAGCTTCCTTACAACAGATGGAGACGGTGATGGCTGTCGAGACGACTTCACTTGCGGGCAAACGGGTTCTGGTGACCGGCGGCACGACAGGCATTGGACGGGCCACGGTGGCGCTGCTGGTCGAACAGGGGGCGCGTGTCGTCACCTTCGGGCGGCATCAGCCGGAGCTGGAGGACGCACTGGCCCATGCGTGGGAGGTCAATCCGGACGCCGACATCCATGGTCTGACCGCCGATGTCTCTACCCGTGACGGCGTGGCCCGCGTCTTTTCTGCCGTGGACGACCATCTGGGTGGGCTTGATATCCTGATCAACAATGCCGGTCTGGCCGTTGGCGGCGCACAGGATGAGACCGATGAGGACTGGCGGCTGGCGGCGGAGACCAACTTTCTCGGCTATATCGCCTGCGCCCGTGAAGCCATCGCGCGCCTGAAAGACAGCGGGGCCGGGCATCTGGTGTTTGTAGGCTCGATCAGTGCCGAGTTCAAAGGGGCGGGCAGCAGCGTCTATGCGGCGACCAAGGCCGGGATTGAGACCTACGCCAAGACCCTGCGCAAGGAGGTGATGGACTTCAATATCAAGGTCACCCTGGTCGAACCCGGTTCGGTCGGGGCCGACATGCAGGAAAAGAGCCCTGAAGAACAGCGTGAGGCCATCGCGCGCAACGAAATGCTCTATGCCGAAGAACTGGCCGACACCATCGGCTTTGCCCTGACGCGCTCGGTACGCACGGACGTCTCGGTTTTGCGCGTCGAACCGCTGCTGGAACGTTCGTGATGGCACACAAAATGGCGGCCGTGACGCCCGAAACCCTGCGCGTGCGGGCCGATTTGCAAGGCAGCCAGACCGCCGAAGCGGCGTTGCGCATGGGCGAACTGACGCTGGAGGTCAGGGCGGGGCGGGATACGCCATGGCTGAAGATTTCGCGACCTGAGCGCGGCGGTCTGGCGCTGCGCCTGATCTTCAACGCGGGTCCCTATCGGATAGAGGGGCTTGAGACGACCGCGTTGGGCCTAAGTTTCCGCGCGGAAACCGAGGCGGGCGAATGGACGGTGGAGGTGAGCCTGAAGGGCGAGACGCTTCTGAATGTGCGCAGCGCCCTGCGGCCCGCCTTCGATCTGCTCCTGCCCTTCTGGCCGCGCGATCTCTATGTGCTCGATGCGCAGGACGATCCGCTGACCACCAAAGGCCGCGTTCAGGCGGCGCAACGCGGCTACAATACCGGCCTGTGTTATTTCTGCCTCGAGGAACCGGCGTTTGGCTGCGCCCTCTATGTGCAGAACCTGACGGCGCTCAATCCCTATTTTCAGGCTACCGCCACCAAGCCCGACGGCGTGGTTGGAGGTGAGTGGCCGGAGCTGGGCTATCAGCCGCCTGCCGCGCCCAACGGGAACTCACCGCCGACCGCGCCGCTGAAGGCCGGGCAGACCTATGTCATTTCTGACGCCTATCTGGGCCTGCGGACAGAGTGCGCCCGTAATGAGACCGAAGAGGCGCGCCTGTTTATCGACATGATCGGTGACATCTATCCGCATCTGGACCGCCCGGAACCGCGCTTTCACGACTGGACGAAGCGGGCTGAACAGGCCCTGCATGACCTGAAGACCGCGCCCGAAGCGACTATCCGCCATTACGGACAGGTCTATCTGCACCCGTACACCGCCTCAGAATATCCGGATTCCATGGTGCAGATGAGCGTTGCCTCGGCCATCGACGAGTATCAGACCCTGTTCGGCAAGGCGGAGCCCTTCCGCGACGTACTGATGGCCGGGATGGGGCGCTTTTTCGACAAGGAGTTGCGGGTCATCCGCCGCTATCTGCCTAATGTCGGGGAAGACAAGAACGCCAATGCGGTGGATTCCTGGTACCTCTATCATCCGCTGATGAATCTGGGGCGGCTGGCTCTGCGCGGTGATAAGCGGGCGCGAAAGTTGTTTCTCGGTTCGCTCGACTATGCGGTCAAATCGGCGCGCCATTTCAAATATCTGTGGCCCATCCAGTACGATGTGCGCGACTTTTCGGTGATTACCGAGACGCGCGGCGACGGCTATGGCCAGACCGATGTGGCCGGCCTCTACGCCTATGTCATGCTTCAGGCGCATCAATTGACGGGTGACGACCTCTATGTCAACGAGGCCAGAGCGGCCATGCACGCGGCCGAGGGGATGCGTTTCGAACTGGTCTATCAGGCCAATCTGACGGCGTGGGGCATTGCGGCCTGCATCAAGCTGTGGCGCATGGACGGCGATGAGCGCTATCTGGCGCAGGCCGAAGTGTTTCTGGCCAGCTTTGTGCACAATGCCATCCTGTGGGAATCGCGGATTGAAAACGCCACGGCCTATAGCAACTTCTTCGGCGTCACCTGTTTGCACGACGCGCCCTATATGGCGGCCTATGAGTGCTTTGAGTCCTTTTCCGCCTTTGACGAAGTGCTGCAACTGGCCGGGGAGCAGTTGCCGCCCAAGGTCAAGCTGCTGCTGTCGGAATATCGCCGCTTCGCCTTTGATAGAAGCTGGTCCTACTATCCTGATGCCCTGCCCAAAGAGGCGCTGGCGACCACCATCCGTAACGGTCATATCGACCGTGAGCTGTCCTTTCCGCTGGAAGACCTGTACGCCGACGGGCAACCGGCAGGACAGGTCGGCCAAGAGATTTACGGCAGTGGCGGAGCCTTTATCATCGCGGCGCGGGGCTTTTACGGGGTCGATCTGCCCTTCTGGCTGTTTGCCGACTACCCCTACGCGGTAACGCGCAATGAGGCGGGGCTGATGCTGGTCCTGAAAGGCCCAACCGGTCAGACGGCCTCTGTGCGCGTTTTTGCCAAAACGCATCAGGCCTTGCCGGACATAGGCCTGAGCGCGAACGCAGTCGATGTGCCGCTGAAATGGAAGGAGAACACCCTTCTGGCGCAGGTGCCCGCCGATGCCACGCTGTTTTTAGGCTGGTAAACTCACAGGACCGGAAAAGACCATTTGCCATACGCCCATCTGCCCCTATGATCTCAGCTAACACTCAACAGGGGGACGCAATTGATCAACGTCGAATCACTGGAAAACCTGCCGGCCTATCTCATGTTTCTGGGCACCGGATTGCTTGTCTGGCTGGTGGGCCTAACGATTTATCTGTGGGTGACGCCCATTCGCGAGCTGGCGGAAATCCGCAAGGGCAATATCGCGGTAGCGATCCATTTTCTCGCGGTCAGTCTGGCTCTGGCCCTGCCGATCCAGTCGGTTGGCCATTCGACCTTCAATGCGGGGGATATGATCCTGTGGGGCGGTATTGGCATCGTGTCGCAGATCGTTTTGCACCTGCTGGTCCGCCTGTTCGGCAAGAGCTTCTACACCCGTCTGACCGAGCCGGGGAATGAGAAGGGCTGCATCGCGGCGGCTCTGGCGCTGTCGGCGCTCAGCCTCGTCGTCGGTATGCTGAACGCCGCGGCCTTGTCGTACTGAGGCCCGTGCAGAACCATGACCCGTTATAATTCCACCCGGGCCTACAGGGCCGATTATCTGGCCCGCCTCAACCGGCGCAAGGCGCGCTGGGTTGCGGCGCTGGCGACGACCGTTTCGGCGGTCGCCATGCTGACGGGCTGCGATGAGCCACAGGCCACACAGGCCCCGTCGGTTGCCCAGACCGAGCAGATGCGCGTCTATAAGACGCTGGATGAATGCAAGGCGGCGCAGGACGATGACAAGCTGTGCGAAACCGCCTTCGCCGAAGCCTGGGAGTGGCAGAACCAGCAACCGGGCTATAGCGCCAAGCAACAGTGCGAGGCGGAATACGGCGTGGGTAACTGCGAAAGCCGCGCCAATCCCTCCGGCGGCAACTGGTTTGTATCGCTGATGGCGGGCATGATGATGTCCAATGCCATGAGCCGCATGTCGCAGGACCAGTATCTGCGGGAAAAAGAGCGTGAGCGCGGGGGCGGTGCCTATCCCGTCTATGTCAACAGCCGCGGGCAGGTGTCGAGCTATGGCGCCGGGGGGCTGCGCCCGATGGGATACCGGGTGACGCCCGGTGGCGCGGTGCCGACCTATATGGACGTTGAGCGCGACCCCTCCGGGCGTGGCTACGCGGCGCGCGGTACCTATTCAAAAACGGAAACGGGCTATCGGGCGTCGTCGCGCGGCGGGTTTGGCAAATCCTCCTCCTTCCGCGGCAGTTGCTGCGGTTAAAGAGGTAACACATGGAACGCTGTCTCGTGCCGGTGCGCGACAACTGGAAGGCGCGCGTCGAAGCGGAAGGGATGCTGTGGCACAGTGCCCCCGGCCTGACCTACTGGCATGAAGGCGTGGCCTATCGCTTTACCGAAGCGGAGGTCGAGGCGATCCATGACGCCACTGAGGCTTGTCATCAGATGGCCCTTGCCGCCGCCGGGGCGATTATCGAAGGCGGTGAACTGGCAAACTATGGCTATGGGGCCGACGCCATAAAGCTGATTGAGCAAAGCTGGCACACCCGTGAGCGCGACATCTATGGCCGCATTGATTTCGCCTTTGACGGGGGCAATCCGCCCAAAATGCTGGAATACAATGCCGATACCCCGACCAGCCTGCTGGAAGGCGCGGTTATACAGTGGTCGTGGCTCACCGATACGTCAGGGCCTGAGGCCACGAACCAGTATAACGACCTCCACCGCGCCTTGGTTGAGCGGATGCAGGCTTTGAAGGCGGAACGTGACGCGGGTTTGCTGGGTGTGCGCCAAAGCGGAGCCCCATTGCACGTGGCCTGCGTCTTTCCGCACGATGAAGACACCGGGACCGTGGCCTATATCGAAAGCGTGGCGCGTGAAGCCGGGCTTGAGGTCTGCTTCGTTCCCATGGATCAGATCGGTTTCAGCGCGGTCGAAGGCGGCACATTCCTGGACCAGAACGACCTGCCCATCCGGCTATTGTTCAAGCTCTACCCGTGGGACTGGCTGCTGGCCGATGACTATGGCCCGTCCCTAACGCAGGCCGTGTTGACACACACCATCCGCCTGTTTGAACCGGCGTGGAAGATGCTGCTGGCCAACAAGCTGCTGATGACGAAGATGTGGGAGATGTATCCGGACAGCCCCTATCTGCTGGAGACGCGCCGCAGTGATGAGGCGTTTCGCGCGGCTGGTCATGGGTTTGTGCGCAAACCGGCGCTCGGTCGTGAGGGACAGAATGTGTCGGTTTTTGCGGCCGGTGACCGGGCGCACACAGCGCAGACCGACGGTAATTACGCCGATAATGACTTCGTCTATCAGGCCTTTGCCGATCTGTTTCGTGACCCGGCATCCGGAGCCTATGCCCTGATCGGCAGTTGGGTCATCGGGGGGGAGGCGGTGGGCATGGGCATCCGCGAAAGCGACCATCTGATCACCGATGATCGCTCACGCTTTGTGCCGCACCTGTTTCGCTGACACCTATTTTTCGACCTGTTCGTACCACAAGAAGCCGTGGCTAGAGCGGGATGACTTCGGTGTAAGCCTCATCCCGCTCTAAATTTCTGTTTTGTCGCGATATTTTTGTCGAAAACCGCTCACACTTTTCGACATATCGCTTTGGGCAAAGGACACAAAAAAAGGCGGCCCGCACGCTTACGGACCGCCTGAGTTACCTTCCGGTTGGGGGGAGTGAATCAGAAGGTATAGGAAACGCCGAGGAATATCTGACGACCGGTGTTGCTGAACACCCGCTGCGCGCGCCGCTCCTTGCCCGACCACTGGTCGCCCATCTGATTGGTCAGGTTCAGTGCATCGAGATTGATGGAGAGCTTTGAGCTGAGCTTATAAGAGGCCGACATATCGACATTGGTCGTCGCATAGCTGCCATTGGCGTCGAGAAGCTCGCTCTTGAACGGAAGGGCGGTGATGTATTCATCACGATAGGCGACCGAAACGCGGGCTTCGAACGGACCCTTTTCGTAGTAAAGGGTGGCGTTCACCGAATTGGGCGACACATTGACGAACTGATCCCGCGTAGTGGTTGGCGCCGTCGTCGCCGTACCTGCCGACAGGTAATAAAGCACCGACGAGTCGATCCATGTGTAGTTGATCTGCGTCCCGAAATCGTTGAACGGCGCTGGCAGGAAGGTGAAGGGCTGCACAAGGCTCAATTCAACGCCTTTGATATAGCCGCCTTCGGTATTGCGGGTGCGCGTAACCGTGTAAGGGGTGGAGGCGTCCTGACCGGCCGACAGAAGGCTGAGCGGCAGGCCCGTATTGCTGTAGGGTTCAATCGAGGTGATGGATTGGATCATGCTGGCGATGTCCTTGTAGAACAAGGTGGCGCTCAGCAGCGTGCTACGGGTGGGATACCATTCAAAGCTCAGATCGTAGTTCTTTGCGCGGTAGGGATCGAGGAACGGATTGCCGATATTGACCGACTGCACACCGAAGGTGGTATTGACGGTGCCGCCGGGGGTCAGAGAGCCCACAAAGGGGCGCGACATGACGCCGGCAAAGGCAAAGCGCGTGGTGAAGGTCGGCGTCACTTCCAACGCCAGATTAAGCGCCGGCAGATAGTCGTCATAGCTGTGGCTGACGGTGGCCAGGGTCGTACCCGCATAGCCGGTCGCCGTCAGCTCGGTTTTGACATACCGCAGACCGGCATTGCCGCGCAGGCGCATACCGCGGGCCAGATCCTCCTCGAACGACACCATGCCGTAGAGTGCCGTATCGTCTTCGGTGACCGCGCGGTTGTTGGCAAGCGCATTGCCGCCGCGCACCGCGTTTTCGCCCAGAGTCCAGTCGCCATAGCTGTTGACGCAGTTGCAGTTCAGGTCGAGCTTGCTGATAAAGGCCTGAACATCAGGCACCACCCATGACGACACCGACCCGGCAGGGAGGTCAAGACCTTCGCCCCAGCCGGTCAGGACCGTGCTCAAAGACCCAAGGTTCGGGAAGTCCGCTGCGAATTTGGTGAACTCAAACGGCAGCTTGCCATCGGTCTTGGCTGCCGGTGAAGTGTTGTTGCCATAGACGCGCTGGGTCTGGGCTGACGTGAACTCGTACGTCTTTTTCAGAAAGCCGGTGTGGAAGGTCAGCCCGTCAAGAATGTCGTAATGCAGGTTCCCTTCGACGCTTGAGAGGGTGTTCTTCACATTGGCGTGCACGATGCGCACGTCCGGCGTCAGGCCGGTACCGGCATTGGTGAAGGTGACATTGGCGACATTGGCGACATCATAGCCGTAATTGATGAAGGGGCGGCGGGCATCGGCGCGCGCGTCCCAGACATAGCCGTCCTTGTTAAAGGCGTCATAGGAGATGAAGACATCGAGCGGCTGATCGAATTCCGAGCCGGACTGGGCAATACGGAAATCGCCGCGCAGCTTGTCCGAAAAGGTGTGCTCACCATGCAGACCCAGCATGTAGGTGGTGGTGGTGGTCTCGGCATATTCGGCGATATGTTTGATATCGACGTGGTTGAGCTTCATATAGTCAACCTGACCGCTGGAAGTCACATTGACGTCCATGATCTGGGAATCAACCCGCCCGGCGAACAGCGGAAACGCGGCCGAGGCCCCATTGACGTTGCGGTTATTGGAAGCGTTCGACAGGGCGTAGTCCTGACGGTTCTGGTCAAACTTTGAATAGACGGCATCCAGCGTAAAGCGGGTGTTGTCGTTCGGCCGCCACTGGAAGGCGGAGGTCACGCCCAGACGTTTCTGATCGAGTTCAAAGCGACCGAGGCCCGGATTACGCGGCAGGAAGACGTTCGGCTGATTGATCTTGGCATAGGCGGCCGCATTGGACGGCAGGCCTGAGAAACACTGTCCCGCCGGACGGGTGCCGGTCCCCGACAGCGGGTTCACATAAGGGATGGCCGTATTGACGACCTGACTGCCGGCCTGATTGGGGTCATCGACCGCCACGCCGCAAAAACCGTTATTGGCATCGGAATAGTCCGAGGCCGAGGTGTCGGAATAGCCGTCTTCCTGCATCAGGCGCTCGGAATAGGCGACCGACAAAAGCGCCCCGACCTGACCGGCCGAGGTGTCCCAGGTGTTGCTGATCAGGCCCGCCACGCGCGGCGAGGTGGTCTTGTTATTATCGTAATAAGCCGCCTGAGCCGAGGCGGCCATACGGAAGCCGGGCTTATCGAAAGGACGACCGGTTTGCAGGTCGATGGTTGCCCCCAGCGAGCCTTCGTCCATATCGGCGGCCTGCGACTTGTTGACGGTGACGCTGTTGAACAGCTCAGACGCAAAGGTCGAGAAGTCAAAACCGCGGGTGCGGTTGATACCGGCCATCACGCCCAGCGTAGACCCGGTCGTCGCCGAATAGGCCTCGACACCGTTCAGCGTGGTGCGGGTAAAGTCGCTGCCCAGCCCGCGCACCGTGATGCTGCGCCCTTCGCCGCCGTCGCGGGTGATGGAAACCCCCGGAATGCGCTGGATGGATTCGGCGAGATTGGCGTCAGGGAAGCTCGCCATATCGTCAGCCTTGATCACATCGACGATATTGCTGGCGCGGCGTTTGGTATTGACGGCGGACTCGACGCTCTTACGGTAACCCGTCACGACGACTTCGGTGGGCTCATCGGCCTGTCCGGTCGCTTCCTGAGCCAAGGCCTGTCCGCCGCAGCCCAAAAGCACCAGAACCATCAGGGAAGCGCCTGTGCGAATGCGGGCGCACTTCGCCCGTTGGGTGACTGTCATGATGGAAATATCCTCTCTGTAGCAACCGATTCTGCGACCGGATTCGTTGGGTAATGGCCTGAGCACGGATCATCTTAAAACTGACGATCACTCTTACTCATAAATGATCAATTTTGACCAATCAATAGTAAATATCAATCAAAAACGAAATATGAGAAAAAAGTTACAGAGAGGCGAGCTTTGGCACAGCCGCAATGCATGTAATTTAAAGGAAAATTTTCAGTATGTGTTTGCACGAATATCGTCAC
>NZ_JAIWNX010000167.1 GCF_020217185.1 Asticcacaulis sp. | reverse complement strand
AAAACACATTCTATTCACCAGACGGAATGGCATCTACATCTGAATACATGATATAACGGCATGGATATGTAAACTATCGCCGAATAGCACATATTGATTGCAACCGTATCAGCAAATTACCCTATAGAAAAATACGAAATTTCTGTGTAGGTATTGAAAAAATCTATACCTCAGAGAGACACAGATGGATCGTGCCCTGTTACAGTTTCTGTCCGTCGCGGATGCCGGGTCGATCAGTCTGGCCGCGGAGCGCATGCGTGTCACCCAGCCCACCCTGACCTTCAACCTGCGCAAGCTGGAAAAATCGCTTGGGGTGGAACTGTTTCAGCGCACGGCCCGCGGGATGCGGCTCACCCCCTATGGTCAGACGCTCTACGAACACGGCATCGTCATGAAACGCCTGCATGAAAACGCCCTGACCTCAATTGAGCGGCAGCGCATCCAGACGGATTATGGATTAAGCCTTGGGTCAGGCTACACGGCCTGGACCGGCTTTCTGCGCGCCTTTATCTTCGAATACAGAGAACGCCACCCGGATGTCGCCATTCACGTCAGTATTGGCAATGTGCTGCGCCTGATGGATCAGTTGCTGGCGGGTGATATTCTGGCCTTTGTCGGTCATAAGGTGCCCGATCTTGACCCCAGTCTGGGGACCGTTTTCACCCCCGTCGGCTATTTGCGCGACGGCTATTTCGTACGCGACGGCCATCCCCTACTGGGGGGCACCCGGACCCTGTCCGAACTCAGGGCCTATCCGTCTACCCTGGCCTTTCCGAAGGAGAGCCATCAGCGGCGCTTATCAAGCGCGGTCTTTATGGATGGTACGATCGGCAAGGCCTTCACGTCAAACTCGCTGGAGGCCTGCCTCGACTACGTAAAGCACACGGATGCCGTCTTGCAGCATGGCGAGTTGATGGCGCAGGAGTTTGAGCGTCTTGGCGTTCTTCAGGTCCAGCTTGCGCCTGACGACCGGGCCGATCCCGTGCGGATGGGCGTCTATTCGCTAAAAGAGCGCAGCACTGACCCGCGCGCTCAGGCTCTCATCAGCGAATTCATCATACGAGCCACCAGCGCCTATGCCCCGCATACGGAATAGCCCATATGTTTCCCATAATGTTTATTATCAGAAGACATTTTGTGGCCGCAAAATGCAAGTGTCAGTGCCGTACTAATCAGACGTGTCAGGTACTCTCTCTGGCGCGCAGTTGAAAGCCCAGATCAATCATCTTACGCGGCACCGGGTCGCCTTCTATCAGGGCCAGCAACATGCGGGCTGCTTCGACGCCGACCTCGTAGCGCGGGGTTTTGATCGTGGTCAGCGACGGCACCGTGCATTCGGAAATGGCCAGATCGTTGAAGCCGGCAACGGCCAGCCGGTCCGGCACGGCGATCCCCTGACGCAGGCATTCAAACAAGGCCCCCTGCGCCAGGTCGTCGTTACAGAAGAAGACGGCATCCGTATCCGGGGCCTGCTCCAGCAGGCGCTTGAGCAGGACGGCGCCCAGCGCGACCGACGACTGATCCGGCACCAGCAGTTCGCGGTGCGACTCATAAAGCCCGGCCCTGATAATCGCATCGCGATACCCACGGTTGCGCGCGAGCGTGCGCGGATCGAGTTGCGAGGCCACAAACGCGATGCGCTGACGGCCCCGTGACAGAAGATGCTCGGTCATGGTCTGGGCGGCGGCTTCCTGTGAGAAACCCACACTATAGGCCCCTTCGCGCTCCGACAGTTCCATCATGTGCACAATGGGAATCCCCGCCTGTTCCAGCAGGCGGCGGGTGGAATCGCGATGATTGAAGCCGGTCAGCAACATACCGTCCGGCGCAAAGGCCAGATAGGCGCGGACCAGCGCCTCTTCCTCCTCGGCCGAATAGTGGTTGACGCCCATCAGCATCTGATAGCCGTGCTCACGGAAGACCTTTTCGATCCCCGTCACCGTCTCGACAAACACCAGATTGCTGAGCGAAGGGACCAGAACCGCGATATTCATCGAACGATTCGAAGCCAGCGCACTGGCGGCACGATTGCGCACATAGCCCATATCGTCCGCCGCCTGCTGGATACGACGCCGCAGATCTTCGGAGACTTTTTCCGGATGGCGGAAGGCGCGCGATACGGTGATGGCCGAGACACCGGTTAATCTGGCGAGGTCTTCGAGGGTCGCCCGACCCGTACTGGAGGCGCGTGAGGCCAATGTTATACCCTGTGAGATTATACGTGCCGCAGCTTTTTGTAAGCCATAGCACCGAATCTCACAAACTGACAATGATAGCGCTGTCATTTTTTATTCAGACAACAAGCAGGTGAAGAAACGACCAAGGCTTCGCTTGAGTCTCGATCCGAAAATGAGATTCTGACGCCTTATTTTCACGCGTAAAAATCACACCTTTGAATTTAATAAATATTTATACCACACCCCACCCCTTTCTCAGGCCCATCCCGCGAGAGGCTTGACAGGTAGGCTCTATCCGATTTACCAATTGTCTGACCGATAGCCGCGTTACGAAATGTTAGCGCTGTCATTGGTGATAAAAAATCTGACTGGGAAACAACGCCAACGGCCGGTCATTGGACTGTGCCGTTTATCTATCCACCGCAATGATACCGCTATCAGACGCCTGATGCGCGTAAGGAAAGGCCGTATTCCGGACATCCTCCGCCCTCAGATGCTGTGCAAACCTCTGCATAGCAAAATGATAGCGCTGACATTGAGGGGACTCATGTGAAGGGAAAGACACACATGCCTCTTTTCAAACGCCATATCGTCAGCTCGGTCTCAGGCCTTGTGCTGGCGGCGCTGACCTGTGGGGCCTATGCGCAGGACACCGCACCGGCCAAAGCGGAATCAGACAGCGCCGAAGACAGCACCATCGTCGTCACCGCCTCGCGCATCGCCACGCGCGGCTTCAAGGCCCCGACGCCGACCAGCACCATCGGCGCGCTGGAGCTGGCCAATAACGCGCAGCCCAACGTCTTTACCGCCATCGCGCAACTGCCCTCGCTTCAGGGCTCAAGCGGCGTGGCCACCAACACCTTCAGCACGTCCAGCGGACAGCAGGGCCTCAGTTCCTTCTCGCTGCGCGGTCTGGGCGTCAGCCGCACCCTGACCCTGCTCGACGGGCAGCGCGTCGTGCCGGCCAATATCGGCACCGGTGCCGTCGATGTCAGCCTGCTGCCGCAACTGCTGATCAAGCGCGTGGATGTCGTCAACGGCGGGGCCTCGGCCTCCTGGGGTTCGGATGCGGTCGGCGGCGTGGTCAACTTCGTGACCGATACGCGGTTTGAGGGCTTCAAGGCCAATATGGCACTGGGCCAGACTACCTATGGCGACGACAAGCAGGGCATCATTCAGATCGCCTTTGGCACGTCCTACCTCGATGGCCGCCTGCATACGGCCACGGCGCTGGAATATCACCGCGAACAGGGCGTCGAAGCCGGTGATTTCGGCGAAAACGCCGCCAATGGCCGCACCTGGTATCGCTCGTCGACCCTCGTCAATACCGGCATCACCAATAACGGCCTGCCGCAGTTCCGCAATGTCGATCACGCCCAGTCCTATACCTATTCCAAATATGGCCTGATCACCGCCGGGCCGGTTCAGGGCATCGCCTTCGATCAGAACGGCAACCCCACCAACTTCGTCTATGGCTCGAACGGCGTGCCGCTTAAGGATGCCGCGGGGACGGTTTCGGGCTGCTATATCGGCTTCTGCGTCGGCGGCGACACCTCGGCCAATGTCGGGATCGGGGCGACGCTTCAGTCGGCCATCAATCGCCAGAACTTCTATAACCGCACCTCCTACGAACTCGACGACAATAACGAGATCTATTTCACCATCAATCTGGCCAAGGTAGGCACGCACAATCAGCCCAACCCCGGCACCACTCAGGCCGGTCTGACGATCCAGTGTTCCAATCCCTATGTGCCGAAGATTATTTCGGACGCCTGCGTCACCAACAATATCACCAGCTTCAAGCTGGGGACGGTGACGCCCTTCCTGCCCAATATCCGCGTCAATACCGAGCGCACACAGGAGCGCTTTGTCCTGGGTGCCAACGGTAAGTTCAACCTGTTCAACACCGACTGGACCTATAATGCCTACTACCAGCACGGCAAGGAAACCTCGGATATCAAGGTGCGTAACCTGCTGCTGAAGGCCCGCTTCACGGCGGCCATCAATGCGGTGACGCTGAACGGGGCCATTGTCTGCGCCGATCCGGTCGCACGTGCCAATGGCTGTCAGCCGATCAATGTCATCGGCAATCAGACCCCAACCGCCGCCGCCCTCGCCTATCTGCAACCGCCCGCCGGTGCCTTCCAGCACACCGTCCAGACGCAGGACGTGGCCAGCTTCAGCGTCTCCGGCGAGCCCTTCTCGCTGTGGGCCGGGCCGGTGTCAGTGGCCTTTGGGGCCGAATATCGCCGCGAAGCCTATAAGGCCGTGGCAGACCCCTATGGTAACGGTTCATCCAGCCCCTACACGGCCGAATATCCGGCCGATCCGCTACTCAGCACGGGCGGCGGCAACTTCTACGCCGGCAACTACCGCAATGGCCGCGGCAGCTATCACGTCAGCGAAGCCTTCCTCGAATTCAACATCCCGCTGGTCAAGAATGACAGCGTCGGCGAGGTCAATCTGAACACCGCCGGGCGCACGACCAACTACAGCACCTCCGGACGTGTCGATGCGTGGAAGGTCGGCCTGACCTGGGATACCCCGTTTGATGGCATCCGTGTACGCACTGTTCAGTCGCAGGACGTGCGCGCGCCGAACCTGAACGACCTGTTCGGGCCGATCGTTTCTACCAACCTGCCGAACTTCACCAACCCGTTCACCAAGACGACCCTGACCGTGTCGCAGAATCAGGGCTCAAACCCGAACCTGAAGCCGGAAATCGCCAAGAACCTGTCGTTCGGCGTGGTGCTGGTCAATCCGCAGTGGCTGCCGGGCTTCAACGCCTCGATCGACTATTACAAGATCGAGCTGACCGATGCCATTTCGGGCGGCCCCAACGCCACCCAACTGGTGCAATACTGCTTCGACGGGTCGGTGCCGTCGGCCTGTAACACCTTCAACCTGACCGGGGCCAACCCCTATGTGAACGTCGGCAGCATCAATGCCGCTTCGATCAAGACCAGCGGCGTCGATTACGAGTTCAGCTATCGTTACGCAAAGCCGTTCGGCCTGTCGGGTGAACTGACGCTGCGGGCGCTGGCGACCAATGTGCGTGACTTCACCACCATTCCGGGCCTGCCGGGGACCATCCCGTCGCAGACGGCCGGGCAAAATTCCGGCGCGACCCCGGACTGGAAGGCGCAGTTCGTCCAGACCTACACGACGGAAAAGTACACCCTCACCCTTCAGGAACGCTGGTTCAGCGATGGCGTGATCGGGACGCAGTACGTGGTGTGCAGCACGGGTTGCCCGGTTTCGACCTCGAACAATCCGACGCTCGACAACAATACGATGAAGGGCGCGACCTATGTCGATATCGGCGGCACCTATAATATCCGCAAGGGTGTGGCCGCCTACTTCAAGGTCGATAACCTGTTCAATGTCGATCCGGAACCGTCGCCTCAGACCAATACGGGTCTCGATGTGAACCCGGCGCTCTATGATACGCTGGGCCGCTTCTACCGCATCGGCCTGCGTCTGAACTTCTAGAGCGATGTGCGGAAAAGTGTGAGCGGTTTTCCGCAAAAACATCGCGACAAAACAAAAATTTAGAGCGAAATGACGATTCCACTCAAAGTCATTTCGCTCGAGACCTCAAACGATACCCGCTGCCGAAGCAGTGGGTATCTCTGTTTGTCAGTAATGCGTCTTGCCGGACAAGGCCAAGGCCGCTGCCTTGATCGCCTCTGCGGCGGGACGGAGCGAAAGGCCGGTCAGCTCCGTGGTCAGGCGACTGTCGGCCACGGGATAACGGCCCAGATCGGGCTTGAGCGTAGCGAGCGATTTGTCGAACAGTGACAAGAAGCGCGTCAGGCCGAGTGGCAATTGTTGCATTGGGATGCGTTTCGCATTTTGCGGCAGGACAGTGCGCAATAGCTGGCCCATTTCGGACAGCGAGAGCGTATCCGCGGCAGCCAGCAGACGCTGCCCGCCGACCGGCGCGGTCATGGCCTTGACGTGCAAGGCCGCCACATCGCGCACATCGACGATGGGAAAGGCCACCGGCGGCACCGCGGGGTACTTACCCTGAATGAGCATCGACACAACGTCGAGCGACGTCCCCCAGTGCGCATCCAGCGGCGGACCCAGCACGAGACCGGGATTGATGGCCGTCAGCGCCTCGCGGCGACCGATTTCGTCCATATAGGCCCAGGCCGCCTGCTCGGCGCGCGTCTTGGCGACGACATAGGGTGTGTTCGGCGACCATTCCGGATCGGACCAGTGTTCGGGGCCGAAGGTAAAGCGGCTTTCAGCGCGCGGCGCATACATCATGGCGGCGATTGAAGAGGTCATGAGGATGCGCTCAGCTCCGCTGGCCGCCTTCAGAACGCGTAAGGCACCATCGCGCGCGGCGGGCACGAGTGCCTCCCGATCAGAGGGTTGAACCAGCGGAAAGGGGGCAGCCACATGGTGCACAAAGCGGCAATCGCGCGCCGCCTCTTCCCATCCCGCATCGCGCTCCAGATCGAGCGTGACAAAGCTCAGACGGTCGGTCGAAAGGCCGTGCGCCTGCATGGCCAGCCGCACCTCTTCGGCGCGTGACGGGCTACGCACCGTGCCGCGCACAGCATAGCCCGCGGCCAGAAGCTGCGCCGTCAGATGCTTGGCGATAAAGCCACCGATACCTGTGACCAGAACGGTCTCCGTCATGGCGATGATCCTCCCCGGAATTTGCCGCGCATACCCTTTACGCAGTGGGGTTAAAAGCGGATGCAGACAAGCCTTTTAAAAGGCGGCTGCCAGCTCTAGGCACCTAAAGCTGATCCCCTGCCATTACAGACCCCATATTGGCACACCAATATAAAAAGAGCCGAGCCCCCAATCCAAAATAATGCGCTATCAGCCTTCTGGGCGCGGCAAAATTACAACAAGTTAGGCCAAGGAGGAAAATTGGTTTGCCACTAAAATCTAATAATTATTATTTTAATTCAATATATTAATTCCCACTCACCTTTTAATATGTCAAACTTGTTGGATATTGGCGTACAAAAAATAACAAGTTTATGAACTTTAAATTGACAGCCCAATTTTTGAGCGCATAGTCGTTATCGGCCCAGACACATCCGGCAATCGCCACCACGTCAGAGCGTCCGGGCACCCACACAAATTTGCGTATTGGGTGTGACCTCCCGTCACTCAATGCACCACCATGTCCGAATTCAGGGGATTGAATATGGCATTCAAACATTTTGCTCTGGTGAGCACCGCATTGGCGGGTGGCCTGTTGGCTACATCCGCCTTTGCGCAGGCGGCTGAGCCGGCGCCGGCCAACAAGGTCGAGGAAGTGGTCGTCGTGGGGTTCAAAAAGAGCCTGGCTGACGCCCTGAAAACCAAGAAGAACGATATCCGCGTGTCGGATGGCATTTCGGCCGAAGATATCGGCAAGTTTCCCTCTGAAAACATCGCCGAAGCCATCCAGCGCATTCCGGGCGTGCAGATTGGCAATGTGAACGGACGCGGCGCGACGATCAGCGTGCGGGGTCTTGGGCCGCAATATGCCTACACGACCGTCAATGGTCAGACCTTTAAAACCGCCAACTTCACCGACGGTTTCCGTTATGATGTCATCCAGACGGAACTGGCTTCCGGGATTCAGGTCATCAAGTCGCCGACCGCTGACATGGATGCCGGGGGTCTTGCCGGTACGGTGAATATCGACACCGTGCGTCCGCTGAGCCTGAAAGGCCGTAAGCTCGTCTTTGCCGCCAAGGCCCAGAAATCGACGCTGGCCGATGGTGACATGACGCCGAAACTCAGCTTCACCTACGCCGATCAGTTTATGGACGGCAAGCTGGGCGTCTTTGTCGGCGGCGGCTATCAGAAGCTGACCGACCGCGCCGACTACAGCTTCATGGATCGCTGGTACACCACAACCGCCAGCAACACCTTCGCCGCAGGGTCCGTGGCCGTGCCTGCGGGCACTACGGTGCCGCGCCGCCCCCGCTATCGTCGGATTGATCGCGAAACCGAACGCGCCCAGATCAATGCGGCTGTTCAGTACAAGCCGAACGCGAACACCGACATCGGTTTCACCGCCGTCTATTCGCACGACTATACCACCTATGACGTCAATCAGCAGGTCTTTCTGTTTGGCGGTCTCGGCACCATCAAGGTCAATGAGGTAAAAGACGGCCTGGCGACGAAGATCGTGGCCAACAACTTCTCTATGGAGAACAACCGTCAGCTTGAAACGCGCGATCTGACGTCTTCCGCCTATACCGCCGATTTCAAATATACCGGCATCGAGAAGCTGACCATCAAAGGGGTGCTGAACTATACCGAAGGCAAGTCCTACCTGACCGAAGAAGCGGCCATTCTGGCCATTACCATCCCTTCGGCAACGCTTGACATGTCCGACCCGTCGAACGTCACGTTCACACCTTCGGTGAACCTCTCCGATCCGTCCGCCTACGCCTATTCCAAGCTGACCCGCAACGAATACCCCAACGGCGGCCTGACGCATAACGACACCGACGAAACCTCTGGCCAGCTTGATGCCAGATACTGGGTCGATCAGGGTGCGCTACAATCGGTGAGCTTTGGTCTGAAGTACAAGAAGGAGAACTTCAACCGTCTGCGTCACCGTCGTGACCGGCTGGTGCTGGGCTACTACCCCACGGCGGCGTTCACCCCCGCCATGACCACGGCGAACGCCGTGACCGACTTCCTCGATGGCGAAGGCAGCTTCCAGAGCGGCTGGGTGGTGCCCGATATCGACGGCTATCGTCAGATGCTGGCGAAGGAAGGCGTGACCATACCGCTGCAATTCGCGCCCGAAGCCACCTACGGCCTCGGTCGTGAAATCAAGTCGGTCTATCTTCTGGCGGACCTGAAGGGCGAAATCTTCAGCGTACCGTTCCGTGGAAATGTCGGCGTCCGCTCTGAGGCGACCAAGCAAACCGTTGACGGCTATCTGACGACACCAAACCCCAATTCCAGCGCCGACGTGCGCATCTCAGCGGGCACCTATTCGTCCAGTAACGACTATAATAACGTTCTGCCGTCGGCCAACTTTGTCTTCGACCTGAGCCCGAATTTGCTGGTCCGTGCTTCGGCGGCCAAGGTGCTGGTGCGCCCGATCCTTGACTCCAACACCAGCCTGGCCACGACCATCAATTCGTCGGTGTCGGGTGGCATCACGACCTATACCATCGCCCTCGGGGAATCGAAGCTGAAGCCCCTTACGGCCAACCAGCTCGACCTCGGTGTGGAATGGTATTACGGCAAGGGCAATGCCCTGAGCTTTGCCGCCTTCAGCAAAGAGGTTAAAAACGGCACCTACGATACGTTCGTCTGTCCGGCCAGCTTCGAAGGCGTCGCCCTGAGCGACAACGGCACGGACTGTGTCGGCACCAACAAGGCCATCTATGACATCACCGTCAAGGCCAATGACCCCTCAAAGAACATGATCAAGGGGTATGAACTGAACTGGCAGCAGTCCCTCGACGCCCTGCTGCCTGTCAACGGGTTCGGTGTGATTGCCAACTACACGCACGTGACTCAGGACAAGTCCGCCAAGTTCCAGTTGCGTAACCTCTCCGAAAACACCGCCAATCTGACGGGTTACTGGGAAAACTCGGTCTTCAGCGCCCGTGTCTCGGCCAACTACCGCTCAGAATACCTTCAGAACTCTGCGGACAGCTTCTTTGCGCGTGAAACCCACATTGTAAAGGACCGCACGCAGATCGATGTGGTGCTGGGCTATACGATCAACCCCCAACTGAGCCTGTCATTCGGGGCTCAGAACATCACGGGCGAGACGGAAGAAGCCTATTATCTGAAGGAAAACATCTGGCAAATGACCGCCGTCACCGGCCCCA
>NZ_JAIWNX010000317.1 GCF_020217185.1 Asticcacaulis sp. | reverse complement strand
CTTCAACGTATCCCCGGCATTCAGGTCAATCGCGAAGAGGATTCGCGCAATGCCTCGATCAACCTGCGTGGCCTGCCGGGCAGCTATGCCAAGATTACGCTGAACGGGATGAATTTCGCTTCACCGGTGCTGGGCGGGGCTGCACCTCTGGGGGCGTTCAACTCGGATATTTTCAGCGCCATCTCGGTGATCAAGTCGGTGTCGGCGGCGGACCAGTCGGGCGGCATCAGCGGCAATATCGACCTTCAGATCCAACCGGCGCTCAGCCGTAAGGACGGCGCCTTTGCCAAGGTGAGCACCGAATACAACACGCTCGGCGACTATGTGACGCCGTCGGTCACGCTGGGGGGCACGCGGCATTTCCTCAATGACCGCCTCGCTGTGTTCGGCACCATCGCCTATCGCAAGGAAAACTTCCGCCGCGACTCTCTCCATTTCCCGCAATATACGACGCTTTCGGCGACCACGACGCCGGGCTTTGCCAGCCGTTTCGCCGACTACTACGCGCCGTTTGAAGCCAACGGATCGTGCGCGGCCGGTAATGTCTGTGCCGCAGGCGGCACGGGCGCCAAGTCGAAAACCGGCGTCCTTCTGCCCTCGGATATCCGTCAGGGTGTCAAATACAACGAAGGTGAGCTTCTCACCGGCGTCATCGGCGGCGAATACAAGGTCAATGACAATCTACGCGTCAACGGCACCTATTTCTACAGCAACCGCGACATGCCGCTGACCGGCACCGACATTCTCGATATCGACTTCCGGGACGCCAATACCATTATCGACCCGACCATCACGCCGTATCAGCAGGCAGACGGACGTTACTATGTTGATCAGTACAAGTTTACCAATCCGCGCGTTTACGCCTCCTATCGCAAGGAATCGTTCAAGCAGATGACCAACGGGGTGCATCTGTCGGCGGAGTTCCGCAACAAGACGTGGCGCATCAACGGGGCCTTCGGCTATTCGGAGGCAGAAAACTTTGCGTACCAAAGCCAGCTGGACGTGCGCAATCCGGCCAAGCCGCTGGGGACGTCAGGGGTGGGTAACGGCCTGACGGGCAGCCTGTTCAGCGGCGGCGCCGACATCGAAGCCTTCCGCCTGGCCTTCAACCAGACCACCCCTCTGGTCACCGATACGTCCGGTCCGTGGGCCAGCCCCAATACGCCGCCTTCCGGTCCGGAACTGGTCAACGGCAATCTGAACCGCTTCATTGTGGCCGGCAGTGATTCCGCCGCCAAGAACTCGGTCCGCACGGTTCAGGCCGATATCGAGCGCTTTGTGGAGTCGTCGTGGCTGTCCAGCGTGCAGTTCGGTCTGCGTTCGGAAGCCAGCGAATACTCATCGACCGGTTACCGCGCCAGCGCCGTCGGCGTGCAGAGCCAGAATATCGACAGCCGCTTTGTGGTCCGCAGCGCCTTTGCGGATGACTTTTTCGGTGGCAAGGCCGACGGCTATCTGAAGAACTGGCAGACGGTCGATTTCGACTATGCCGTGTCGCGCCTGCAACCGGTGACCCTGCTGCCGGGTCAGCGCCTGACCAATGGTGGCTGGGTCAATGACCCGGCGGATGGCAATTTCACGGGCAATAACTTCACCAAGTCGGATGATGTCAATGTGGCCTATCTGATGGGTAAGGTCGATACCGAGGTGCTCGGCATCCGCCTGCGCGGCCATGTGGGCGTGCGTCAGGAGAACACCAAGCAGAAGATCACCTCGCTGGATCGGACCGGCAGCGGCCTGACGGCGACCTTCAAGCTGAATGAGCGGGAAACGGAATATAGCAATACGCTGCCGTCCCTGCTTCTGGCCGCTGATGTCGCTGAAAACTTTGTGGTGCGCCTGGGCGCTTACAAAACCTTTGTGCGCCCCAATCCCCGTGACATTTCCCCCATTTCAACGACGGTCACGCCGACGGTCGATGGCTATAATATCGCCCTTGGGCGCGTGGAGATCGAACCCTATACCTCCAACTCCTACGATGTGTCCTTTGAATGGTATAATCGCCGCAATGGCCTGATCGGGCTCGCCCTCTACAAGAAGGAGATCAAGGGGCAGATTCAGGCCGAAACCCGCGATGCCTTCCTCTGCCCGGCGGATGGCTATGGTCTGGGGCTGGGCACGTGGTCGGTGAATGGCGACCTCTGCTACAGCTCGCTGAACACCCCGGCGGGTACGCGGGCGCAGATCAATGTCGATGGAGCGATCAACTCACCGACGCCGCTGGAAGTGACCGGGGCCGAACTGACCATTCAGCAAAACCTCGACTTCCTGCCGGCCCCGTTTGACAAGCTGGGCGGCGCGTTCAACTATTCCTACGCCGACGTCAATGGCAAGACGGTCAATGGCGCTTCGGCCGTCCTGCCGGGTGTGTCGCGAAACGCCGCCAACCTGATCGTTTTCTATGAGACGGATCAGTTTGGCGTGCGCGCCGTCTATAACTATCGCGATGTCTATGATCTGGCGGCCGGCGGCACCTTTGCCGGTGCGGCCCGCTCGGTCAAGGCGCGCGGACAGTTTGACCTGTCGGCCTCCTATAACCTCAGCAGCCGTATCACCGTCGGTCTGGATGCTTTCAACCTGACCGACGAAAAACGCACAGAGTTTGAGGGCGATGAGCGTAAGGTGCGTCGCGTCGATTATGACGGGCGGACCTTCCAGGTCAGCGTACGGGCTACTTTTTAACCCAAGTGACGGGGCCGTCTCAGGGCGGCCCCGTTCCTGATACAGCATTCACACACAGGACCGTTGCCTTATGCGTGCCTTATCCACCCTTCTCCTGAGTGCTTTGCTCGCGACGACGGCGATCGCCCAGACGCCGCTTTCGGCCCCGCCCGAAGCGATTGATCGCGTCTGGTCAGGCCATAGCGCGCGCTTTGCCATGGCGGTGTCGAAGACGCATCTGTACGTCGCCTATTACGACGCCAACCGGCAACTGACCGTGGCGCAGCGCCCGCTGAACAACCCGGCGCACTGGGTCTATCATAAGGTGGATACCTGGCTCGGCTGGGACAGCCATAACTATATCGCCATGGCGCTCGACCCCGCAGGGGCGCTGCACGTGGCGGGCAATATGCACGTCGATCCCCTGACCTATTTCCGCAGCGACCCCTCGGGCGATGTGCGCACCCTGAAACGTGTGCCGGTCATGGTCGAGGCGACGCGCGAAGCCCACATGACCTATCCCATCTTCCTGCACGATGGCGAGGGGCGGCTGGTCTATAAATACCGCGATGGCTCCAGCGGTCGCGGCAACGAAGTCTATAATGTCTATGATGCGGCAGCCGGGCGCTGGTCGGCCCTGACCTCGGCCCCGCTGGTCGATGGTGAAGGGCAGCGCAACGCCTATTTCGTTGGCCCGGTGTCAGGGCCCGACGGCTGGTTTCACATCACCTGGGTGTGGCGCGACTCGCCGATGGCCGAGACCAATCACGACCTGTCCTATGCGCGTAGCCGCGACCTGATCCACTGGGAAAAGGCCGATGGGTCGCCGCTGCCGCTGCCGATCCGGCTGAAGGACGCGGAAATCGTCGATCCGGTGCCGGTCAAAGGCGGCATGATCAACAACAACACCGTGATCGGCTTCGATGCCGAAAATCGCGTGACCATCACCTACCACAAATACGACGCCGCCGGGAACACGCAGATCTGGCTGGCGCGCCGCGAAGGCAAGACGTGGAACCGCCAACAGATCAGCGCCTGGACCAACTACCGCTGGGACTTCAAAGGCGGTGGCTCGCTGAACAGCGAACTGTTTGTCGAAGGTGCACGCCCCGGCGCCAAGGGTCAGTTGATCGTGCCCGTAACGCGACTGGGGCAGGCGCTGGCGTTCGTGGTCGATGCGGCGACCCTGAAGCTGATCGAGGAGCGCAAGGTCGAAAGCCTCAATGCCCGTGCGGCGGCGCGGATCGGGGTCACGGATGTCACCCGCGTGCAGACGGCCCAGACGACCGGCCCGGACGGGCGCGTCTATACGCTGGTCTGGCAGGCCTTGCCGCCCAATCGCGACCTGCCGCAAGCGCGTATTCCGGAGCCGTCCGACCTGATCCTGCTGACCGACACGCAGCCTTAGAGCGGAATGATTTCTTTCAAATCATTCCGCTCAAGCCGCCATTGAGGCGGCGGCCAAGGTGGCGGAGCCACCGCCCGGCGAGGGGCAAAAACAAAAAAATCTGGATCATTATGTTTCTACCAGAAATCATAATGATCCAGATTCACAAGGGGGTTGAGGATGTATGCGATTGACCGGCGGCGCGCCATTGCCGCCCTGCTGCGGCCCAGTCGTATCACGACCATAGAGGAACTGGCGAGCCATCTGGCTGTGTCCCGGACGACGATCCACCGCGACCTGATGGAGCTGCACAATGCGGGTCATCTGATGCGCGTGAAGGGAGGGGCCGTGCCCCGCCGCCTGGCTCAGGCCGCCCCGGACCCTGAGCGCCATCCGCCGATAAACCTCGCCGCGCGCCGCGCCATCGCTCAGGTGGCTCTGGGATTCATTGAACCGCATGACCGTATTATCCTCGCCGGCGGGGCGACGGTCGCACTTATGGCCGAACAGATGGGGGACAGGCCGTGTCAGGTGCTGACCGCTTCGATACCGGTGCTGCTGAACCTGTTTGACAAGCCGCAGGTCCGGGTGCGGCTGGCGGGCGGCGAGGTTTTCCGCGAACAACAGGTCATGCTGACACCTTATGAGACCGATGGCCGCACAGGCCTGCCGCCTCCGGCTGCGGAAGCGCCGCCGATCTCAACGCGGTTCGCTGCCAGCACGCTGTTTCTGGGGTGTCAGGCCCTGTCGCGCAAGGGCGTGATGCAGACCGATCCCTTGCGGGTGCAATCCGACCGCCGGCTTGTGGTGCAGGCTGAAACCGTCATCCTTCTGGCGGAGTCTGCCAAAATTGACCGCAGCGGCGTACTGGCGGTCTGTCCTCTGCGCGATATCGACGTCGTTATCACCGATGATCAGGTCTCTGATCAGGCCGTCGCCTGGCTCAATGCAGAGGCTATCCGTGTGATCAGGGCCCCGCTGGCGTCGGGTCCGGAACCGATTGGTCCCAGACCCTGACGCTTTCTCATCAGACGCTTTCCTCAGAACACAGCGCGCAGTTTCAGCGTCACCGGCACCACAAGACGATTGCCTTCCTCATTGATCGAAGCGAGACCCAGACCGCCAATGGCGCTGTCGTTACCGTCCAGCTTGCCGTAATAGCGCAGGCCGGTTTCCGCGATCAGTGACACGTTTTCCGACACCTTATAGCTGACGCCTGCCTCGATCCCGGCGGTCAGGATCGTCGTGTCGTCATAGAAGGGGACATTGCGCAGAGACTGATTGATGGTCAGGTCCGGGATGGTGAAGGTGGCGCGGATTTCGTCGATCTTGCTGACGCCAATGCGTCCGGCAATAAAGGGTTCAAATGTGCCGCCTTCATTGAACCACTGGCGCGCGCCGACCGAGACGCCCATGCCCTTGTATTCGCCAAAGCGGCCATAGACCGGTACTTCGGCCACGGTGTTTGAACCATTGACCACGGCGGCGGTGCCGACCTGGGTCGAGCCTTCATCGGCCTTTACATAGTCGAAGCTGCCGAACAGTTCGCGGCCATCACCTATGCCATAGGTGGCTTCGAAATTCAGCGCGGTGGCGTTGTCATAGATATCATCGAAACCGCGCGACTGAATGCGCAACTGACCGGCATTGCCGGTGGCGGTCAGGGCGGCAGGCAGGGCCGGGGCACCGGGATCGCGCAGTGAGGCAATGGTGGCCAGCGGGATCTGACCCGTGGTCGTGCCGCCGTGGACATCGCCGGAAACCGGGACTTCGGTCCCGATGCTGCCGTTAACGGTCCAGCGGCCGGACTCTACGGGCCCGGCATAGGCCACAGACGCCAGAGACAAGGACGCAAGTGCGGGCGCGCAAAGCAGGGTGAGTGCAAGCGTTTTCATAAGAATTCCATAAGGTTAGAGGTCTATCCAAAACGCACGTTCAATCATCGCGATGTGCCCTTACTACGTCGCGACTTAAGTTTCGGATTTTAGGAAGCGCGGCTTGAGGCGGCGGCCAAGGCGGCGGAGCCCGTACCCGGCGGGGGGCAAAACAAAAGCTGGATCATTATGTTTCTACCAGAAATCATAATGATCCAGGCGGGTAAACCTACAGCAGGGCGGCCAGCAACGGGTTGGGGAAACGGCGTTCAATGGTTACCGCATAAAAGGTTTCGCGCAGGTCGGGCAGGGCGGCAAATTCGGCCAGAAGACCGCTCTGTAATTCATCGCGCACGACGATGGGCGGAACGATGGCCAGCCCGAACCCTTCGCGGGCCAGAAGGCGCATCATGGCCATGTCGTCGATTTCGGCGGCAATCACCGGACGCAGACTCAGCCGGTTGATCATGGCGTCGAAACCGGCGCGGATGCTGCTCGAATGGCCGGGCAGGATCAGCGGGTCTTCGCTTAAGTACGCGCGCAGGTCCGCCCCGTCGCGCATCCGTTGCGGCGCGCCTATCAGGCTCACCGTCTGGTCAGCGATGCGGTGTGAAATCAACGGGTTAAGATGATCGCGTGCGGGGGCCATATTGGCCAGAACCACATCCAGTTCCAGCGCCTGAAGCCCCTCCAGAAGCTCGCTCAGAGCCCCTGACCGCAGCACGATATCGACATCGGTGCGCGCCATCAGGGGTTTCAGAAACTGCATCTGAAAATTGCGTGACAGCGTGGCCAACGCGCCGATGCGTAGCACTTGCCGCGCCCGCCCACGGTTTTCCAGTGTGCCGATCAGTTCATCACCGGCCGCGAAAATCGTGTCGGCATAGTCGAGCGCCACGCGCCCGGCCTCGGTCAGGATCATCTGCCGCCCGCGCCGTTCAAACAGGGCGTGCCCCAGTTGCGCCTCCAGTGCCTGAATCTGAACCGACAGGGCCGATTGCGACACATTGCAGGCTTCGGCGGCGCGCGTCAGATGCCCTTCGTGGGCCACGGCCCAGAAATAGCGCAGATGTTTGAAATTCAGGCTGGCCATGGGTTCGTTCTAATTTATCGAACAAAACAATTCAATCTTTGAATTTTTTATATTGATTTTGAACCCGTATCAGCAATCGAACGGGAGTTTTCACCATGTCGGTTGCGCTACTTGCCGGGCTCTGTCTCGGTCTTTGTGTTGGTCTTGCTCTGTTCCATGTGGCCATAGGGGCTGTGGGCGTGCGGGTTGTTGGCCTGCGAACCCTGCGCCGTCTGTCCACCGGCCTGTCTCTGGCCGGGTTCGCGGTCGGTCTGATCGCCCTTGTTTATCTGGCTATCGTGTGGATCAACGGTGCTGCACCTCCGGAGACCCAGTGGCTCGGCCTGCGGTTCGACGCCACGGGCGCGGCACTGGTGGCCATGGTGACGCTGGTCGGCGGGGCGGTGCTGCGCTTTTCGCAGAACTATCTCGATGGCGATGCGCGGCAGGGCGCCTTTCTTGGCGGGCTGCACCTGACGCTCGCTACCGTGATCCTCTTTGTGCTGTCGGCGAACCTCCTGACCTTCGCGCTCGGCTGGGTGGCGATGTCGCTCACCCTGCATAAGCTGCTGGTCTTCTATCCCGATCGCCCGGCGGCCAGGCTGGCGGCCCACAAGAAGTTCCTTCTGGCCCGTCTCAGCGACGCGGCTCTGTTGCTCGCCTTCCTCTGCCTCTACCGCATAACGGGCAGCCTCGACATGGCCGACATCGCCGCGCGTCTGCCCGCTGCGGCCCCCTTTGATGTCACGTTGGTTGCGCTGCTGCTGGTCGTCGCAGCCGTTCTAAAATCGGCGCAGTTCCCGGTGCACGGCTGGCTGATCGAGGTGATGGAAACGCCGACGCCGGTCTCGGCCCTTCTGCACGCCGGTGTGGTCAATGCCGGCGGCGTCCTCCTCCTGCGCTTTTCGGACGTGCTGATGCAGAGCCCCCTCGCGCAAGGGCTTCTGGTCCTTCTGGCTCTGGGCTCGATCATCGTGGGTTCGCTGGCCATGATGGCGCAAAACAGCGTCAAGGCCGCACTGGCCTGGTCCACCGTAGCGCAGATGGGCTTCATGCTGCTGCAATGCGCGCTGGGGGCCTTCGGAGCGGCCCTGTTCCACATCCTTGCCCATGCCGCCTACAAGGCCAATGCCTTCCTCAGCGCCGGCACGCTCAGTGACAAAAAGCCGGTTCAGGAGCGTTCGGTCGCCGCCCTTTTCCCGTTGGCCGCCCTTGCGGGCCTTAGCCTGACGCTTCTGGTCACTGGCACCCTGTCGGCCAGCCTGCTGGTTACGCTTCTGGCTGCCATGGGGGTGGTCACCGTGCTTGAAGCGCGCCGCCCGCTGATCCTGACCGTCGTCACGGCGGGCATGGTGGCGCTGGCCCTCTTGGGTCACGGCGTGATCGAGCGGCTGCTGGGTGAGGCATCCCTCAGTGTTTCGCCGCTGCTGGCCACGGTGACCGTCGCGGGCATGGTGATGTTGTGCATCGGGCAGTGGCTGGCCATGAGCGCGCCGCGCTGGCCGCCGGTCATGGCCCTCTATGTCCATCTGAAAAACGGCTTCTACATCAATAGCTGGCTTAACCGGAGTGCTCAGCCATGAATGCTTTTACGTCGCTCTTTCCCACGACAGAACAGGCACTGGACACGCGGTTAAAGGCGATTGTGCGCCGCGTGTCACCGCAATGGCCGCTGAGAAGCTTCGTCGCCGTCAACCCTTTCATGGCCCGCAGCGGCGTCGATTTTGCGCAGGCCGCACTTGATGTCGCCCGCAGCCACGGCGCGCATCTGCTGCCCGATGCCGCCCTCCCGTCGCCGGTCGAGACGCTCAGCGATGCCTTAGGCAAGGCGCTGCAGAAACCGCTGAGCGACTTCGTAACGGGGCGGATTTCGCAGTGGGCGGCGGGCTTCTACGATCAGGGGCAGGCCGTCTGGGGCAATCCGTGGCAGGGTGAAACGCCCTTTGTCGCCTGGCGGGCCGAAGCCCTGCACGACCGCGCCCCTGAAATCTTTGGCCTCAAAGGGTTCCGCGCGCAGGTCGCGGCCCTGCCCACCGACGCCGTGGTGGCGGCTGAAGTCCTGCTGAGCGCCCTGAATCTGCCCGCGGAGGCCGAGACCGCCTATCTGGAACGGCTGATCTGCACGGTCGGCGGCTGGGCCGCGTGGGTGCGTCACCGCGACTGGGAGGCCCAGCTTGACGGGCAAACGGATGAGGGCCTGCGCGATTTGCTGGTTATCCGGCTGGCGTGGGATGTGCTGGCGGCAAGGTCGTTCAAGGATGAGACGACGCTCATGAACTGGCGGCGCGCGTTGTGCGCTCCACGTGCGGACGTTTTGCCCGACGTGTCGCCGCTGGAGGCGCGGGAAACCCGCTGGCGGGAGGGTCTGTTCGACAGCCTGCGCCGCGCCGCTGCGCCTGCCCCGGCGCCACTGGCGCAGGCCGTCTTCTGCATCGACGTGCGTTCGGAACTCTACCGCCATGCACTGGAACAGGCCGGGCCGCGCATTGAGACCCTGGGCTTTGCCGGTTTTTTCGGTCTGCCCATCGCCGTTGAAATGACCGATGGCCGCCGCCAGCCCGCCTGCCCGCCGCTCCTGCGGCCCGGTGCGCTGGTCTGCGAAGCCGTGCCCTCTGAGACGGTTAGAGAGTCCGCGCTCAAAACGGCCGTCGAAGGTCTCAAGCGCGTCGGCGCGTCTGCCTTTGGCTATGTCGAAAGTTTCGGACTGGCCTCAACGCAGTCTCTGGCCGCGACCCTGTTTGCCAAAGAACCGCAAGCCCGGCGGGCGGCCACCGAGATCACCCTGTCTATGCCCCTCGCTCAGCAGGCGGACATGGCGGCGGGTCTGCTGAAAGGGGCAGGGTTGACCCAACCAAACGCCAATCTGGTCGTGCTGGTCGGGCACGAAGGCGAGTCGCTGAACAATCCGCACGCGGCGGGCCTGCACTGTGGGGCCTGTGGCGGCCGCAGCGGCGCGGTCAATGCGCGCGCCGCCGCCCTGATGCTCAATCACCCGGAGGTGCGGCG
>NZ_JAIWNX010000166.1 GCF_020217185.1 Asticcacaulis sp. | reverse complement strand
TATGGCCCCGCCACGGTGCGGGTGAACGCGCATTTGGGCAAAAACCACTGGGCCAACAAAAGTATCGTCATCCTCGGCCACCCCAAATCCGTCGCCTTCCAGATCGAGGACGGCAAGACCACGCTGCGGATCAAGAGCGCGGCCCTGAGCATTGAGATCGACAAGGCGTCGGGCGCCCTGAGCTTTCTGTCTGCCGATGGCCGCCTCTATACGCGCGAACGCGCCACGTCACCGCAGGCCATTCGCCCGGTCACCTTGCAGGACGCCCCCAGCTATGAGGTCGAAAACAGCTTCACCCTGAAACCCGGCGAAGGCATTTATGGCTTTGGCTATGTCAACGAAGCGACGCTGAACCGTCGCGGTCAGAACCTGCTTCTGGTGCAAACCAATACCGGCATCATCATCCCGGTCATGGTGTCGTCCGAAGGCTACGGCATCTTATGGGACACCTATTCCAAGATGCGCTTTTCTGACGGCGCGGACGGCGCGACGCTGTGGGCCGAAAGCGCTCCGGGCGGGGTGGATTACTACTTCATGGGCGGCGGCAGCGCCGATAAGGTCATCGCCGCCTACCGCACCCTGACCGGGACCGCGCCCATGTATCCGAAACAGGCCTTTGGCCTGTTTATGAGCAAGGAACGCTACAAGACGCAGCAGCGTCTGGTCGAGGTGGCCGAGACCTTCCGCAAGGAGGGCTTCCCGCTCGATTATATCGTGCAGGACTGGCAATACTGGGGCTCAGACAAGGACGGTACGTGGAGCGGTATGATCTGGGACAAGGAACGCTTCCCCGATCCCGACGGCATGATCCGCAAAATCCATGATCTGCACCTGAAACTGATGATCTCCATCTGGCCGTCCGTCGGCAATGATACGGCGCTGGCGAAAGAACTCGACAGCTACGGCCTGCGTTTCAAGCCGCTGCACTGGATCTCCAAAAAGGCGCGCATCTATGACGCCTTCAGCGCCAAGGGCCGGCAGATCTATTTCAAGCACATCAAGCACGGCCTGCTGGACAAGGGCGTTGATGCCCTGTGGATGGACGGCACCGAGGTCGAGGTGGGCACGGCCTGCTGGGACGCGGCCGAAGTGGAGGCCGATATCAAGGGCCTTGGCGTCAATGCCATGGGCGATTTTACGCGCTACCTCAACCCCTACACCCTGATGACGACGCAAGGCACCTACGACGGGCAGCGGGCCACCGGCAATAAGCGCGTCCTGACCCTGACACGCTCGGCCTGGGCCGGAGCGCAGCGCACGGCGGCCACCTCATGGTCAGGCGATATCTTCGCCAGCTGGAAGACCTTTGCCGAACAGATTTCCGGCGGCCTCAACGTCACCATCACCGGCAATCCCTACTGGACGCAGGATACGGGCGGCTTCTTCGTCACCACCTTCCCCGGCGGCGAAAAGAACCCGGCCTATAGAGAGCTGTTCGCGCGCTGGTTCCAGTTTGCGGTCTTCAACCCCCTGATGCGCGTGCACGGCACCAGTATCGAGCGCGAGCCCTATATCTTCAAGACACTGGACCCGACGGTCTATGCGGCGCTTCTGGAGGCCGTGCATCTGCGCTACCGCCTGCTGCCCTATATCTATAGCCTGAGCTGGCAGGTGACCGCCTCGCACTATACGCTGATGCGCGCCCTGCCGATGGACTTCCCGCACGATCCGAAGGTGTACGACATCAACGACACCTTCATGTTCGGCCCGGCCTGTCTGGTGCAGCCGGTGACGCGCGCCATGTATAATCTTCAGGACCCGCCAGCGACCACTATCCCCGCATCGGCGCTGCGCACGCCGGACGGCCGGCCGGGGCTGGCCGGGCAATATTTCGAGGGTGAGAATTTCGAGACGCCGAAGGGCAAGGTCATCGACGCCAGGCTCGATCACACCTGGCCGGGGCCGCCTCTGGCCGAAGCACCGGGCGGCTTGAGTGGTCTCAACAGCTTCTCCGCCCGCTGGGAAGGGCAGATTATTGCCCCGGAAGACGGCACGTTTGAACTGGGGCTGGAAGGTGATGACGGGTATCGTCTCTTCATCGACGGTAAGCTGGCAGTCGAAGACTGGGCGAATGGCGCGGCGCGTTACAATGGCACCAAACTGACCCTGAAACAGGGACAGGCCGTCGCGGTGAAGATCGAATATTATCAGGCGACCGGCGGCCGATCCCTGCGTCTGGCGTGGCGCACGCCTGCCGATCTGCGCGCTATCGCTGAAAACCGCAAGGTCACCGATCTCAATACGCGTACCTACCTGCCCGCTTCGACCGGCTGGTACGACTTCTGGAGCGGTGAAAAGGTCGCGGGTGGTCAGAGCGTGACGCGCGAAACCCCGCTCAATGTGTTTCCGTTCTTCATCCGCGAAGGCTCGATCCTGCCTCTGGGGCCGGTCATGCAGTACGCCACCGAGCAACCCGATGCACCCTATGAGGTCCGCATCTATGCCGGGGCCGATGCCACCTTCACGCTCTATGAAGACGACAACGAAACCTATGACTACGAAAAGGGCGCCTACAGCACCTATACGCTGAACTGGTCGCAGGCGACGCAGAGCCTCAGCATCGGGGCCCGCAAAGGCCGCTTCCCCGGCATGGTGCAAAAACGCGAGCTACGCCTTATGCTGATCGACGGGCAAAACCCGCCACGCACCCGCAGCTACCTCTATGACGGGCAAAAGGCCGTTTTGAGCTTTAAGGGTTAAACGAAAGGGGGCGTTTGCCCCCTTTCTTATCACACCACGCCGTAGATTTTCAGGACGACACCAAACTCATGGCTGGCCGCAGCCGGAACCTCGACGACCAGACCGTCAGCGCTCTGACGGAAGGTCAGCGGATCGTGGCTGCCCACCACCTCAACGCGCTTGACGCGCTTCTGAGCGCCCCCTTGCAGCGAGCGGATGGTGACCGTCTGTGCCGGTCGGCCCAGCGTGATCGCATAGAGGGCCTTGTCCTTCGTGGTGAAGCGCAGGTCTTCGGCAGTGAAGGGCTTCTGGGCGCTTTCGCCGAACATACCCGCGCCGACCTGAGTCGGACCTTCGCCAAACACCCGCCACGGGCGCGTGCCGTAAATGGCCTCAGAGAAGCGTGACATCCACGACCCGATGCCTTCGACGATCTTGCGTTCTTCTGAGTCAATCGTGCCGTCCGGGCGCACCGGCACGCTGAGCAGCAGATTGCCGTTCTTAGAGACGATGTCGCACAGGCGATGGATGACATCCGCCGCCGGGCGGTACTTCTTTTCGTCGTACAGGCGGCGGTTATAGTGCCACTGCCCGATGCAGGTGCAGGTCTGCCACGGCCGCGCGTCGATACCGGACTTCGAGCCCCGCTCGACATCGGCGACGATCCCGCCATTGAACGGGCCGTGCGGCTTCATGTTGACGACGGCCTCGACCTTGCCGCCGTTCCATTTGGCTGAGGCATTGTAGAAGTGGGCGGTGATATCGAGCCCGACCTGCCCCAGCGGCAGGTCGAAATTGTCGAAATAGACCATGTCCGGACGATAGCTGTCGATCAGGTCCTTGCAGCGCAGATACCATTGGCGCGTAAAGGCCGGATTGCGCAGCGGTGGCTTTTCGTCCCACACCCGGTCGTTCAGCTCGTGCCAGGCATTGGCGGTTGTGATGCTGTCGAAGCCATCGGGGAGCGGCATGACCGCCCCGCCATAGAACTCTTGCGGATCAAGGCCTTCCCACCACTTGCCCTTGCCGTCCAGCTTGTTGAGCTTATAGGCGTCATAGCGTTCGCCCTGACGCGCGCCTTCGGGGTCGTAGCCATAGGCCGTCTGGAACCAGTGCCAGGCGTGGGCGGAGTGGTTGGAGACGCCAAAGCGCAAGCCCCGCTTACGCGCCGCCTTTTCCCAGATGCCGACAATGTCCTTGCGCGGGCCGATACGTGTCGAGTTCCAGTCATGGAAGCGCGAGGCATACATGTCGAAATTGTCGTGATGGTTGGCCATTGACATGAAGTATTTGGCCCCGGCGCTGACATAGAGATCAAGCAGCTCATCCGGGTTCCAGTTTTCCGCCTTCCAGCGCGGCAAAAGGTCCATAAACCCTGTATCCGCCGGGTGACCATAGGTCTTGACGAAGTGCTTATAGGACCCACTGCCCTGCAAGTACATTTCCCGCGCGTACCAGTCACCCGCTTCCGGCACACACTGCGGCCCCCAGTGCGCCCAGATGCCGAACTTGGCGTCACGGAACCAGTCGGGCACCTGATACTGGCTTTCCAGCGACGCCCATTGCGGCTTGAACGGCCCGTCGGCGATCTGGTCAAAGCCCGGTTCGACCAGCTCCGCCGCCCCGGCGGGCATGGCCGAGGCCAGCGCCAGACCGGCGCTGCCACGGAACCACTCGCGTTTCGTCATCTTCATGGCATCGTCCTTTTGTTTTATTTGGAAAACCGCTGATTATATCCAAACCTTATTTTGTCGGACTTTTTTTGGCAAGGCCCGTCAGTGGGATTCGATCACGCCATAATATTTGTCGGCCCCATCGAGCTTCACCTCGGCATAGTCGAGCACCACGCCGGGATCGAGTGGCCAGACTTTCAGCGCGTGTACCCCGGCCTCCAGCTTTTTGAAGGCTTGTGTCTGAATGGCCTTGTTGGTCAGGACATTGCCGCGCCAGACATCGCTGCGGCCCACGGTCGCAAAGTCCATCACCTGCACCGGGCCGTCATCCAGTTGCACCGCGACCTTAAGGCCTGTGGCCGGGTTCAGCGCATGGACCGGCAGGGCCACGACGCTCAAAGTGCCGCCCACGGCGCTATAGGTGGTAAAACTATAGGTCAGGGGCGTGCCCGCAGGCGTCGCGCGTGTGGGCAGGGTCAGGCGTGAGCGCAGGCTGTTGCCGGAATGGCCAAGACCCTCCAACCGCTCCCAGTCGTCACCGCTCTGTGTGGCCAGCGGAATGATCACCCGGCGGTCGTTTTCGATAAACGGCGTCTGGGCCGGAGCGGGCAGCAGCTTGGTATAGACGCGCACCGTCTTGCCGCCGCAGGCGATGTCGATGGCTCCGGTGGACGCCCCGCCGTTATAGGAGACGGTCAGGCGTTGCTCAAAACCGTTATCGGTCGCCAGACGCCCGCTCGTATCGGAAATTTTGAGGCTGTCACCCGTGACCTTCAACGACCAGTCGCGCGCCTCTGTATCGCGGCTGAACAGCTCGATGACGCGGCTGCGCGGCTGACCCGTCACAAAGGTCAGCGCGTTTTCGTCGTTCCACCAGCCGCCGGAGACCGCCGCGGCACAGCCCTTTTCAGGCGACACCGACCATTGCGGCCAGATGGGTTCCAGGAACACCGGCAGCTTGCGCGGGGCCATGTCCATCATATGGTTCCACTTGCCGTTTTCCAGCCCATTATAAGTGGCCGTATCGGCGACCAGCGCCTGATGCGCTGTCTTGGCTTTCGCCACATAGGCGTTGGCGCTGGCGCGGCCCTGACGGGCATAGAGATTAGCCAGATCGAGGTTCAGTTTGCGGCTGTTGAGATTGGCCGCACCGCGCACCGGATAGAGGATCATCTCGAAAAAGGCCGACTGACGATCGGCGGGTAGGGTCTTTGCCACGGCCTCGGCGCGGGCCACCAGATCGGCATAGGCCTTCAGACGCGCCTGAGCCTTTTCGCCATCGGGCTTGACGAAATCGCTCTCCGTCACCGGCGTTACCGGCTCGGTTTCGGAAAAGCCCATATATTCGGGCTTCCGCTCAAAGGCGAGGTCGTAATAGCCCATCATCAGGTCGGTGATCTCTGAGGCCTTATCGGCCCCAAACTGCTCCGCCGCCCATTTCGTCAGGTGATCGCGCGGGGCCTCGGCAAAGCGGTCGGCATCGAAGGCGAGATCGAGGAAATATTCCGTCAGATACTCGATCGGCTTGATGTCGCCGACATTGACGATCCAGATGCGCCGGGCGTCCAGCGCATAGGATTTCTGCATTTCGGCATGGATCAGCGCCGGGTGCGTTGTCCCGAGCCACAGATAGTCGTGCGGACGGCCCCAGTAGGACAGGTGGTAATAGACGCCGGAGCCGCCGGACCGCTTGCGTTCCTCCGGATTGCTGAGGCGGCGCACATAGCCGTAATTGTCGTCCGCCCACATCAGGGTCACATCGTCGGGCAGTTTCAACCCGGCATCATAGGCTTCCTGTAGCTCATGATAGAGGACATAGGCCTGCGGCACCGTCTCAGGCGCCTTGCCGAAGGTCGAGCGGATCAGGTCGCGTTGCAGGCCGATGACCGACTGAAGCACGTCCTTGCGCGCCTCAAGCGTATCGGCACCCTGCATGGGGCCGTCGTGCAGGCCGCGCAGACCTACCGTGTAGATGTTTTCGTCGCGGGCCGTCTCCTTCAGGCGCGTGCGCCAGTAGTCGAGGATCTTGTCGCGGTTGACCTTGAAATTGAAGGGGCCACTGCGCGCCTCATCCCATTCGCGCAGATTGTTGCGCGCCATCGGCTCGGCGTGCGAGGTGCCCATGACAATCGCGTAGTCGTCGGCCAGCTTGGGATTGGCCTTATTACCATAGAACTGCACGGTGTTGATGTGCATGGCCGGCCACAGCGTATTGGCCTTCAATCGCCACATCAGCTCAAAAACACGCCTATAGGTCTTGGGCCCGATATTGCCGACTTCCGGCTCCAGAGTCTTGCCCGCCCACGGCTCAAGGCCCCAGTCCTCGTCATTCAGAAAGATGCCGCGATACTGCACCGACGGGGCTTTCGACAGGCGCGGCGCGCCGTCGATAGCGAGGCGGTTGACGCGGCGTGGCTTGACATCCGCCCACCATTCCCAGGGCGACACGCCCAGCTCACGCGACAGGTCGGTGACGCCATAGACGGTGCCGCGCCGGTCGGAGCCGTATATCAGCACATAGGTCTTGCCCTGATGCGCAAAGGCCACCCGACCATAGCGCTCCCACTGGCCTTTCAGCGCCAGCGGATCAACGCCCGCCGCCTTGGCCAGTTGCGTGACGACAGGCGCATCAAAACGGCCGATAACAACGCAGACCTGCGCACAGTCAGACAGGCGTTGCGATACCTTCGCCGTCTGCCCTGTCAGGGCCTTGAGGTCATCCGAAAGCATCTGCGCCGCCAGAGAGACGGTTTCGTTCTTGTCGTGGACGATGCTGAGGGGCTTCGCACCGTCAAACAGGGTGGTGTCCGCCGCCGAGGCCGCGCCCGAACAGGCCAGCAGCAGGGTCGAAAAAAGCCAGACTCGTGACATGGGGTTTCCTCTGTTTAATTCGTCTTTTCGGTGGCCGTCAGGCGGAAGCGATAGCTGACTGGCTGCAAAGGGATGCGGTATTTGACCAGCGGGCGTCCAATACTGTTCCAGCCGGTATCGCCGCCCACACCCGCCTGAGCGATATCGACCAGCAGCGAACCGTCACCACGCGGCGTGATGTCAGAGGACTTCCAGGTGCCTTGCGGGCGCATATAGAGGTCCTCATAGGGGAATGGCAGGGCATTAACCGACAATGGCTGCGCCCCGCTGACGCGGACACCAAAGCCCGACGCATCAGACAGGCTCAGCCAGCGCACATCGGTCTTGTTGCCGGATTCCTGCGGGCGGGCATAGTCGTGATACTGCGCCCGTACGGACCCGCTATAGAGCCCCAGCGCCGCGCCCGTCTTGCGATCGGCATAGCTTTCCCACGGCCCGCGCCCGTACCAGTTCAGCCCGTCCAGCGCCGCATCGAAATCAAAGCGCAGACCGACGCGCAGCGGGTCCGGCAGATCGTCTTTCAACGGCACAAAGTCAGCGGTGACATCGACCTGTCCGTCGGCCGCCATCTGATAGGTGATGTCAAAGCGCCCGCCGCCTTCACCCAACGCGTAGCGCACCTTGATGCGGTCGGGGCCACTGTCGGTGCCCAGCAGACGCCGTGTGGTGGAATAGTGCTTCCAGTCGGCGTGACTTTTGGCGAGGCCGATACCGACATCATTATCGGTCAGGCCGCGCCAGAAGTTGGGCGTCCCACCGCTGAGGAGGCGACGGCCCCCCTGTTCGTAACGCATCAGACCGGTGCGCAGGTCTACCGTCAACTGACGGGCGGCGGCCTTGAGCGACAGGGCCTCAGACGTGCGCGACACCTGAACGCCACCCGCCGCTAACAACGGCAGGGGTGTGCCCGGACGCAGGATAAACTGACCAAAGGCCAGCTCGGTTCCGCCCGGCACGCCTTTGATCGCGCCCTCACGCGAAACCGCGCGCAGGGTCAGGATGGCTTCGCCGTCGGCGGGCAGGTCAGGCAGGTTCAGAGTCAGTGGCTTCGTTTCACCGGCCTTGACCACAGGCGTCGGCAGCGTGCCGCCGGTTTGAATACGGCCACCTACCGCCAGTTCCCAACGCAGCTCATAGCCCGATAAATCTATGAAATCGTGACGATTCTGAACGGAAACCGTGCCGGTGGCATCACGATGAAAGGCCAGCGGGGCCTGAACGTGGCGCAATTCGTAATATTCGGGGTCCGGGTCGCGGTCGGCCTTGATCACACCGTCGCCGATGACGCTGTTGTCACCGTGCTTCGGATTAAGGTCGAAACCAGACGCCCAATAGGTGCGACCCTTGGCGTCTTTGGCATAGACGTACTGATCGACCCAGTCCCAGACAAAGCCCCCCTGAAGCTTTTTGTGCGCGCGGATCGTTTCCCAATAGTCGGCAAAGTTGCCCAGACTGTTGCCCATGGCGTGGGCATACTCCGTCTGGATCATCGGCTGGGTGAATTGCGGGTCTTCGGCATAGTCGCGCATCCGGTCGATATCGTCGTACATCGGCGCGTAGATATCGACATAGGCATTGGGCCTGTGCTCTTCGGTCAGGGCGCTGTAGCCGAGGAAGGATATTAGGCGCGTCGGATCGTTTTGGCGCACCCATTTTGCCGCGGCCTCGAAATTGGGGCCAACCCCCGTCTCATTGCCCAGTGACCAGAAGATGATCGAGGGGTGGTTCTTATCGCGTTCGACCATACGGCTCACGCGATCCAGATGCGCGGCGGCCCAGTGCGGCTTGTAGCCCAGTTGCACGCTGACATTACCCGTGTCGCGGCCCAGCGTCATATATTCATGGCTCTCGATATTGGCCTCATCCATGATGTAGAGGCCGTATTCGTCGGCGAGGTCGTAGAGGTACGGATCATTGGGATAGTGTGAGGTGCGCAGGGCGTTGACATTGGCCTGCTTCATCAGCTCGACATCCTTGCGCATCAGCTCCGGCGTCATGACGCGGTAGGTTTTGGGGTCGTGCTCGTGGCGATTGACGCCCTTGATCAGGATGCGCTTGCCATTGACCTGCACCTCGCCATTGCGGATTTCCACCGTGCGGAAACCGATCTTTTTCGAGGTGGCCGAAATCAGATTGCCCTTGGCGTCGGTGACCTCGATCACCAGCCGGTAGAGGTTGGGCGTTTCCGCCGTCCACGCCTTGACGCCCTTGAGCGTGCCGCTCAGTTGCGCGGGCTTGCCAACATTTGCTTTTGCTGAGGTTTTCAGCACCTGCGTCTCGCCGTCATAGACGGTGGCGGTCACTGTGGCCGCACCTTTCTGACCGGCCAGTTCGGCCTCCAGCGCAAAGACGCCGTCCGTATAGGTCTTGTCGAGCGTGGCGCGCACGGTAAAGTCACGCAGGCGCGTCTTCGGTTCGGCATAGAGATAGACCGAGCGCTCAATGCCCGACAGCCGCCAGAAGTCCTGATCCTCCAGATAGGAGCCGTCGGCGTAGCGGTAGATTTCCAACGCGATCTCATTGTGACCGGGCTTGAGGAATTGGGTGACGTTGAATTCGGACGGCAGCTTGGAGTCTTCCGAATAGCCGACCTTCTCGCCATTGACCCAGATGTAGTAAGCCGCGCCTGCCGCCCCGATATGCAGAAACACGTCCTGCCCGGCCCAGTCGGCCGCGACTGTAAAGCTGCGTTTGTACGACCCCACCTCGATCATATCGTGCGGGATGAAGGGCTCATTGGCCGGGAAGGGGTATTTGATGTTGAAGAATTCCGGCAG
>NZ_JAIWNX010000163.1 GCF_020217185.1 Asticcacaulis sp. | reverse complement strand
GGCTTGAGCGGAATGATTATAGAAATCATTCCGCTATAAACCCCTCACACAGCCGATTGCCCCGGTCGTGCGAAGCATTTAAGGTATGAAGGCTTTGCGTAACCAGAGGTGACCGATTGTGATGAAAGCTGTGCTGTTTTTTAGCCGCTGGTGGTCGGTTATTGCCCTGATCAGCGCCCTGTGTCTTCTGGGCGCGGCGCACGCCTTTCAGACCTTTGGCAATCTCAATCCCTGTCATCTGTGCCTGAAGCAGCGCGACATCTACTGGATCGCCGTCGGCGTGTCGCTGGCGGCCACGGTATGGGCGGTATTTACAGGGGCCAAGGGCCCGCCGCGCGTCTTTTCCTTTGTGCTGTTTGCCATCTTCGCCACGGGCTGCGCCATCGCCATCTTCCACATGGGTGGCGAAGAAAAGTGGTGGGCGCTGCCGGCCACCTGCACCGGCGTGTCGGACGAGGTGTCGATTGATTCCATCGCCGCCATGCTGTCCGGAGGCAAGTTCAAGGCCCCGCAGTGCGACATTGTGGCGTGGCGCTTTCTGGGCCTGAGTATGGCAGGGTGGAACGCCATCATTTCCGGCGCGCTGGCGATCCTCAGCCTGATCGCGTCCCTGCGCCTGCAACTCTATTACCGCCTGTCCCAGCGGCAGGCAGGCAACGCCTGAGAGGCCTGAACATGACCGAAGCCGCGCTCCGCCAAACCCCTCCCAAGCCCGGCGCGGGCGAGCGTCAGCGCCGCCTGCACGAGATTTTGCGCGTCGATCACGCCGGTGAACTGGCGGCCGTGCATATCTATCGCGCGCAGGCCGCCGTGTTTGCCGCCACACCGCACGCAGGCTTAAGCGACGATCTCAAGCGCATGGAGGGCGAGGAGCAGGTGCACCTCGACCGCTTTGAAACCCTGATGCGCGACCATCAGGTCCGCCCGACCGTAATGACGCCGGTGTGGCGCATGGCGGCGCTGGGTCTGGGGGCTGCGACGGCATTGCTGGGCGAAAAGGCCGCCCACGCCTGCACCGAGGCGGTCGAAAGCGTTATCTCGGAACACTATGCTGAGCAGATCGCCGAGACTCAGGCGCGCGACCCGGAACTGGCCGCCGAACTGACGCAGTTCCGCGACGATGAACTGCGCCACCACGACCACGCCATCGAAGAAGGGGCGCACGAAGCCCCCTTCTATCCGTTGCTGTCGGCGGTGATCAAGGGCGGCTGCAAGCTGGCCATCAAGATCAGCGAGAAGATATGAGCCCCGTCCCGCTGCCGCCGCACCGCGCCGAAGACCTGCGCAATCTGGGGGCCAAGGCAGCCGACGGCATCGCCGCCATCGTCGGATCGTGGCGCTTTATCATCATTCAGTCGGTGCTGCTGTTTGGCTGGATCGCGGTCAACAGCGTGGCGTGGATGCGCGGCTGGGACCCGTATCCGTTTATCCTGCTCAATCTGGTTCTGTCGTTTCAGGCGGCCTTCACCGCGCCCATCATCATGATGTCGCAAAACCGCCAGGCCGAGGTGGACCGTCAGAAGGCCGACGCCGACTACCACGTCAATATCAAGGCCGAAGAAGACATCTGCGGCCTGCATGAAAAGATGGACCTGCTGCGCGAACAGGACGTGGCGCGGCTCATCGGACTGGTCGAGGCGCTGATTGAGGATAACCGCGCGCTGCGGGCCGAACTGGCGAAGCGGGACTGATCGCCGCCCTCACTGTCGCAAGGGCGGCGGTTCATCAAAATTGAGCGGTAATATTCTGACCGCCGCGGCTGATGGTGATGGTGAAGCGGCGCGCCGACTTCATCACCGACTCCAGTTGCGCCGTCGAGGTGATGGCCTGCCCATTGACCTCCCTGACGATATCGCCTGGCCGGAACCCCGCTGCCGCCGCGTAGGAACGCCCGGACAGGGCATAGATCATCACGCCCTTCGACGCCACAAACGGATCGAGCCCGATCTCATCGGCGACGGCCGGCGACAGATTGACGACGGTCGCCCCATTCAACGGGAAGTTGCCGCTGAGGGCGCGCTGATCCTTCGGCGCGCCGCTGGGCGGAGACACGCGGGCCGTCAGGCTCAGCTCCTTGCCCGCGCGCAGCACCTTCAGCGCCGCCGCGTCATTGGGATTGAGCAGGCCGACGCGATAGTTCAGCGCCTTGGGGTCGTTGACCGCCTCGCCATTGATGCCAAGGATGACGTCGCCGGTCTTCAGCCCTGCCTTGTCCGCCGGACCGCCGGGATAGACGTCGGAGACGAGGATACCATCCGGACGCGACAGGCCCAGTGAGCGGGCGATTTCGGTGGTCATGCCATCGCCCTTGGCCCCCAGCCACGGCCGCACCAGCGTCGATTTACCGCCCAGCGCCGTATCGACCGCGCGGCGCACCATCGCCGCCGGGATGGCGAAACCGACGCCCGCTGAGGAGCCTGAGCGCGACAGGATGAACGAATTAATGCCGATCAGGCGGCCGTCCATATCGACCAGCGCCCCGCCGGAATTGCCGGGATTGATGGCGGCGTCGGTCTGGATGAAGGCCCCCTCGCCCTGCCCCACATCGGTGCGGTCCAGCGCCGAGATAATGCCGTTGGTGACGGTCTGCCCCACGCCGAACGGGTTGCCGATAGCCAGCACCAGATCACCGACCTCAAGGTCGTGGCCTTCCTGAAGACTGATGGTCGGGAATTTCTGCCCGGTGGTGTCGAGCTTGAGGATGGCCAGATCGCTGCGCTCATCGGCCAGCAGCACCTTGGCCGGGAATTCGCGGCGGTCATTGAGCACAACCATGAATTCCTGACCGCCCTGCACCACGTGGTTGTTGGTGACCACAATGCCGTCGGCGCGCACGATGACGCCGGACCCCAGCGACTGCTCGACGCGGGCCTGCGGCACGCCGCCGCCAAACAACTGCCAGAAGGGATCGACCTGCTGACGGGTTACGCGGCGCGCATAGACATTGACCACGGCAGGCGCCGTCTGCTTGACCACGGGCGAGAAGGACGACTTCATGGCACCGGCATCGCCCGGCACCTTGCGCGTCGCCGGGGCCGGGGCCTGATTGAAGCCCTGATAGTCCTGCGACTTGCCCTCCCCCGGTGAACAGGCGGCCAGCACGGCGCAAACGGACACCAGCAGGGCGGATTTCAAGGTCATGGTGATCTCTTTGGCTCTTATCGTCATAGGGACTAATGTAAAAACCAAAATGGCGACTTCAAGGCCGCAAGGTTTGGCCACGAAAACACGAAAAGCACAAACACGGTTTTTACCGACAGCGCGAAGCGCCTTTGGGAGGCGCGTGCCGCAAACCGGGCAAAGGCCCTGCGGGCGAAAGGCAGGGGTCTGGCGTTCGTGCTTTTCGTGTTTTTGGTGGCTAAACCCTCAGAACAGCGGTTCGTGGTCGTGGTGCACGGGCTTGGCTGTGGTCGGCACCGGTTCGTCCTTTGAGCGATCGCGCACGCCCAGCGCCATCAGGAAGGCCACGAGAAGCACCACAGCCGCCGAGAAGAAGGCCGCCCCAGACCACACCTTATCCACCCCCGGTCGCGTCATCACCGACAGGATATAGCCGAAGACAAACGGCGCAATAATCCCCGACAGCGACATCAGGCTGTTGACCGCCCCTTGCAGCAGGCCCTGATCGCCCGCCCCCACGCGCGTGGTCATCAGCGATTGCAGGGCGGCATTGGTCATGCCCCAGCAGCTCATGATCGGAATGGTGATCAGAAATACGCGCCAGTCGGTATTGTAGCCATAGCTCATAAAGCCCACGACGCCGCACAAAAGGCCGATAACCAGAGTCGCCTTTTCGCCAATGCGTTTGACGACCATACCGGTCAGCCCGCCCTGCACGATCACCGCCCACACGGCATAATAGGCCATGGCCAGACCGACCTCGCGCCCGCCCCAGCCCAGACGGTAGCTGGCATACAGCACAAAGGTCGCCGGGATGACGTGGTGGGCGAAGTTCGACACCATGCTGATCAGGGCCAGGCGCATGACGCTTTTGGCCTGCCACAGGAAGAGGATTGAGCCGATGGGATTGGCGTTCTTCAGGCTGAACGGCTTGCGGTGATCCTTATCGAGCGATTCCGGCAGGACCAGCGCGCCGTAGAGGGCATTGAGCAGGCTTAAGCCGCCCGCCACCCAGAAGGGCAGTCTCAGGTCGATATGGCCCAGCATCCCGCCCAGCGCCGGGCCCATGACGAAGCCGACGCCAAAGGCCGCACCGATATAGCCGTACATCTGCGCGCGTTCGTCCGGCTCGGAAATGTCGCTGATATAGGCATAGGCCGTGGTGATCGAGGACGAGGTGACGCCATTGAGCAGCCGCCCGATCAGAAGCCACATCAGATTGCCGCTCAGCGCCATGATCAGATAGTCGAGCGCCAGCCCCAGATTGGACATCAGGATGATGGGGCGGCGGCCGAAGCGGTCGGACAGCGACCCCAGTATGGGCGAGCAGACGAACTGCGTGAAGCCCCATAGGGAGTTAAACACCCCGCTCCACCAGCTTGCCGCCGTCACCGAGCCGACAAAGGTTTCAATCAGGCGCGGCAGGACCGGTATGGCCAGCCCCAGCGCCATCATGTCGAGACAGACGGTGATGAAGATGAACATCACCCCCGGTTTGAGATGTGCTTTCACGCCCCCCATGTCGCCTCGGTCAGTGTACGGGGCCGGACGGCGGCGCGCCGTTGCCGTTGTGGCGAATGGCGGCCTTGACGCCGGCGGCGATCAGCAGGGCGATGCCCAGAATGGCGGCCGCCAGCACAAAGGGCGCGCCGGCGGTCACCGGCCCGTGGGTCGAGGCCACGGCAAACACCGCGCCGAAGGTCAGGGGCGCGAAGATGCCCGCCGCCGACATCAGGCTCATATTGGCCCCTTGCAGGGTGCCCTGTTCCTGCGGCGCGACCTTTGAGGTCATCAGGGCCTGCGCCGCCGGACCGGTCAGCCCCCACAGGCTCATCAGGGGGATAAAGATGACATAGGCCTGCCAGGTGGGGGCAAGGCCGTAGCCGAGAAAACCGATGACGCCGAAACTCAAGCCCACCAGCATGGCTTTCTTTTCGCCGATGGCGCGCACCACGCGCCCGGTCAGACCCGCCTGCACGATGGCGCTGCACACGCCCACCGCCGCCAGCGTCCAGCCCACCTCCTTGGGGCCCCAGCCGAAGCGCAGGGCGGCATAAAGGACGAAGGTCGTCGGCAGGACCTGATGCGCGAAATTGACCGTCAGATTGACCAGAGACAGGCGCAAAACATCCGCATTCCGGCTGAGGAAGGCCAGCGCGCCCAGTGGATTGGCGGTGCGCAGCGAGAAGGGCTTGCGGTTTTCCGGTGGTAGCGATTCGGGCAGGACAAACAGGCCGTAGCAGAAGTTCAGCAGGCTTAAGCCCGCCGCGACGTAAAACGGCAGGCGCGGATCGACATCGCCCAGCACGCCGCCCAGCAGCGGCCCCAGAACAAAGCCCAGACCAAAGGCGGCCCCCATCATGCCGAAATATTTGGCACGGTTTTCCGGCTGGGTGACATCGGAAATGTAAGCATAGGCAGTGGAAATACTGGCCGAGGTGATGCCGTTGATCAGCCGCCCCAGCAGCAGCCAGCCCAGCCCCGGCGCCATGGCCATCAGCAGGTAGTCAAAGCCCAGACCGAAGTTCGACAAAAGCACAATGGGCCGACGCCCGAAACGGTCCGACAGCGCACCAACGATCGGTGAGGAGATGAACTGCATCACGCCCCACAGCGAGCCGAACAGCCCCACCCAGTAACCGGCGGCCGAGACATCACCGACAAAGTCCGCGATCAGGGCGGGTGTCACGGGAATAATCAGCCCCAACGCCACGATATCGAGGCAGATGGTGACAAAGATAAACGGGACCGCCGCCTTGTGAGGGCGCGACAGTTCGGGGATTCCGCTCACGTTCCAGCCTTGCAGACGAAATAAAACAGCGGACCTACATAGGTCAATTCGCTACGCTTGGCTAGTGCGGCCTGCGATTTCGACGCGGCATTTTGTTCGATCAACAGATTGTTTTTTATGAGTTATTCTGTGAAATCCATTGCGCGTCATCCCGCACCTATCTGAGGGCAGGGGCCACATCGCGCAAATGGCCGTCCGACGGCTGCGGCTTCAGGTGCATCAGACGCATGATCAGCGGATAGACATCGACATTGTCAAAGGTCTTCAGCGTCACGCCCGGCCGGATATCGGGACCGAAGACGATCAGGCGCGTAAACATCTCCGGATTATAGGGATCATAACCGTGGCTGCCGCCCTGTGGCTTCGGCATCCAGTCGTCGCGCGAGGGAGCGACGATGTAGCTGCCCGGATTGGCGAGGCAGACGATCGGCGGCACGCGGCGGTGCGTGCCGTAATGGAAGCGCGCCGGGATGTCCTGTTTGCGCCAGCACTGCATATGGGCGTGCGGTTTCAACAGCGCGGCTTCGACGATCTTTTCCTGACCCACATTGGGGGTGAAACCGGCCGCCTGACCGCCAGAGACCGTCGCGCTGTTGGGTGGCAGCAGGTCCGCCACCTTGATAAAGGTTTCCGGCTTGTGCTGCGTCATGCCGTGGTCGCCGACGATGACGATATTGACCTTGCCCCACAGGCCACGCGCCTTGAGACCGGCGATCAGGTGGCCAATCCCCTCGTCCACTGCTTTCAGCGAGGCGGCGACCTCCGGGCTGTCGGGACCAAAGTCGTGCCCCGCATGATCAACGTCGCTGAAATAGAGGGTCAGGGCCTGCGGACGCTCGGCCTCAGGTACATCGAACCAGGCCAGACCGCGATCAACCACCGTAGTGGGCGGCAGATGATCTTCAAAAGCGGCGTATTTATAGGGCCGCGCCCCGTGGATTTCGGCCTCCGAGCCGGGCCAGAACATCGTGGCCACCTTCACGCCCTGACGATTCGCCGTCACCCAGAAGGGCTCGGCGTCGTTCCACCAGAAGCCGTCGGTTACCTGCTCGCGGTCCGATAGCCTGAAGGTCACACCGGGGCGTTGCGGGTCGCGCATGGTGTTGCCGACAATGCCGTGGTGGTCCGGCCGTTTGCCCGTCACCAGCGTGTAGTGGTTGGGGAAGGTCAGGGACGGAAAGCTGGGGCGCATCGGGCCGGTCGCCCCATTGTCGGCCAGATACTTTAGATTGGGCGTCAGGCCGCGCGTGTGATAGTCGGCGCGCCAGCCATCAATCGAAATCAGGATCAGGGTGTGGCGCGGGGTCGGCGTTTGCAACGGCACACTGGCGCAGGCCGACAGGATAAGCGCGGCCAAACCGCAAAGCCACAACCGCCACAGAGTTCGCATCGTCAACGCCTTTCACACATCTGCTTTCATAGGTAACTAGCGGGCATGACAGGTCGATGACAAGAGGCCTATGCGCAACAAAAAGGCCCCCGGCAGAACCGGAGGCCTGTGTTCAGAAAGGCGGAGGCCTCAATCGCAGGCGCGACGGGCATCGAGCACGGGCTGATCGAAGACTTCCGGCGCATGGCTCGGTTCGGTCTGGTCGGGGTAGGCGTATTCCGTCATCGCTTCGGACAGGGCGAGCGCGCCGCCGACATCAGTGGTCCGGGTATCACTCAGCATGTAAACCTCCTGTTGGGCTTTGGGAACGTCTGCCAATTTCGTCTCTAGAGCGGGATAATTTTAAATGGAAACATCATCCCGCTCTAAATTTTTGTTTTGTCGCGATATTTTTGTCGAAAACCGCTCACATTTTTCGACATATCGCTCTAAGCCACGCTCAGACGAAATCTGCATCTGAACGATAGGGAATAAAGTGGCGCTAAGACAGTCACAGTTGCGCCTCAATCGTTCACAGGCGCGTTAACAGAGGTTGATCGAACGTAAAAAAGGCCTCCGGATCGCTCCGGAGGCCTGTATTCAAAGGGCTGTGTGCCGTTTGACCTATTCTTCGCCCGCGTCGGCGGTGAAGACCGGGCCCGAATCCTGACCCTTGGCCGACTCGTCGCGATCGACGAATTCGATGACGGCCATGGCGGCGTTATCGCCGTGACGGAAACCGGCCTTCATGATGCGGATATAGCCGCCGTTGCGGTCGGCATAGCGCTTGGCCAGCACGTCGAACAGCTTGCCAACCTGCGTCACGTCACGGACGCGAGAGATGGCGATACGACGGTCGTGCAGGGTGCCCGACTTGGCCAGCGTGACCAGCTTTTCGACGAAGGGACGCAGTTCCTTGGCCTTCGGCAGGGTGGTGACGATCTGCTCGTGCTTAATCAGCGAGGCCGACATGTTGGCAAACATGGCGATGCGGTGCGAGGTGGTACGACCGAGTTTACGGTAACCGGAACCGTGACGCATAATAATTCTCCATAAGACCACGCCGCTACTTTCGGCTAGCATGGCCCCAAAAACAGGCCCGAAGCTCAAGGCCAGAAGGTCTGCATGACCCCTGCCCGCTCCGAACGTCCGCCGGACGATGCGTCCTTTGGAAATTACCGGGACAAGGTTTTGGTCTTTCCCGGTAAGTCGAACGTGAATTTCGTGAAATTCACCTTCTATAAAAAGCGAAAGCCAGGCGACGGGCCGTCCCGAGCCTGGCTTTCACCATCTTGATAACCACATCTCGATATCGCGTAGCGAGATCGTGATGTGAGGTGTTTAGATTTGATCTTCGAACTTCTTGGCGAGGTCCTCAACATTCTCCGGCGGCCAGTTCGGCACATCCATGCCGAGTGACAGACCCATAGATTGCAGGACTTCCTTGATTTCGTTCAGCGACTTGCGGCCGAAGTTCGGGGTACGGAGCATTTCCGATTCCGTCTTCTGGATCAGGTCGCCGATATAGACGATGTTGTCGTTCTTCAAGCAGTTCGCCGAACGGACGCTGAGTTCCAGTTCATCGACCTTCTTGAGAAGGGCCGGGTTGAACGGCAGCTCAGGCTTGCCTTCTTCGACGATGGCCGGCTTCGGCTCTTCAAAGGTGATGAAGATCTGAAGCTGATCCTGAAGGATGCGCGCGGCATAGGCCACGGCGTCCACCGGCGTCACCGCCGCATTGGTTTCAACGTCGAGCACCAGCTTGTCGTAATCGAGCGACTGACCCTGACGGGTCGGCTCGACGCGGTAAGCCACCTTCTTGACCGGCGAATAGAGGGCGTCAACGGCGATCAGGCCGATCGGCGCGTCTTCCGGGCGCAGACGGTCGGCGGGGACGTAGCCCTTACCGGTCTGAACCGTGAACTCCATACGCACCGAAGCGCCTTCGTCCAGCGTGCAGATGACGTGGTCGGGGTTCAGCACTTCGATGTCCGACGGGACGTCGATCATGCCCGCGGTCACCGGACCAGCCGACGACGCGCGCAGAACCATGCGCTTGGGGCCTTCGGCGTGCATACGCAGCGCCAGTTGTTTGATATTGAGGATGATATCGACCACGTCCTCACGAACACCCTCGATGGAGGAGAATTCGTGAACAACGCCGTCGATTTGTACCGCCGTCACCGCCGCCCCTTGCAGGGAGGACAGGAGTACGCGGCGCAGAGCATTGCCGAGCGTCACGCCAAAGCCGCGTTCCAGGGGTTCCGCGACAAGACGCATCTTGCGCTGGGAATCCTGACCGGACTCGATTTGGGGCTTCTCGGGACGAATAAGCTGCTGCCAGTTTCTTTCGATCATTGCGTCCCTCAGACGAGAAAGGTTGCCCTCAGCTTCACGCCGAGGGCAACGGAAAAGGGGTAGAAATCGGTATTAAACGCGACGACGCTTCGGCGGACGGCAGCCGTTGTGCGGGATCGGGGTCACGTCACGGATGGTGGTGATCGTGAAGCCGACGGCTTGCAGCGCGCGCAGAGCCGACTCACGGCCCGAACCCGGACCGGCGACGCTGACTTCCAGCGTCTTCACACCGTGCTCGATCGCCTTCTTGCCGGCGTCTTCAGCGGCAACCTGAGCCGCGTAAGGGGTCGATTTACGCGAACCCTTGAAGCCCATGTGACCGGCCGACGACCACGAAATCGCATTACCCTGCGCGTCCGTGA
>NZ_JAIWNX010000162.1 GCF_020217185.1 Asticcacaulis sp. | reverse complement strand
GGGGGGCTATACAGGAGCCCCCCCGGCGGGTCAAGCGGGATTCACGCCGGGACCACCAAAGGACGGCGGGCGCGGGCAGGACGACTATGGCCTGCCCGCCGCCACATAGGCGGCCACGCCCTTAGGCGGCAGGACAAGACGCAGTTGGCCGTCTTGCCCCGTCAGTTGCGCCGGCGCGCCGAGGTCCAAGGCCGAGGTCCACACCCCCTCGCCTTTCGTCTCAATCGTCTGCGGCGCGGCAGACAGGTTGATGAACACCAGCCCCCCCTGTCCGGCCTTCTGACGTGCAAAGACCAGCGTCTCCTCCCCGGCCTTCGACAGAAGCGTAAAGGTCCCGTCGGCCAGCACCGGATGCGCCTGCCGCGCCAGATAGAGGGCGCGGTAATATTCCAGCAGGCTGCCGCCTTCGCCGGTCTGCGCCTTTACATTATGGGTGGCCGCATTGGTGGCATAGGCGCGATAGGGCTGGGCCGCCGTGGTAAAGCCATGTCCGACCGCGCCATCCCAACTCATCGGGGCGCGCAGGCCGGGGTCGTCATACTTGCCATTATTGGCCAGCCCGATCTCTTCACCGTAATAGGAAAACGGCGTGTCAGACGCCAAAATCGACACCGCCGCCGCCACGCGGTAGCTGCCGGCATCAAGGTCATTGATCAGGCGGTCGCCGACATAGGAATCGTGGCTTTGCAGAACCAGCGGCATCAGGGCGCGCTTGTCCGACGCCAGTTGCGTCGCCAGCTTTGCCGACAGCCTGCCATCGCGGGCGCTGGACTTGATTTCCTTCTGCGTGCCGAAGGCGAAAGAGTTCGTACAGGCCTCACCGGCATAGAGGGCGGGCTGTTCGGAGGCTTCGCAGATCAGGTAACGGTTGGGGTAGGCCTTGACGACCGCATTGACCTGTTTCAGCACCTCAAGGTTTTCCGGCTGATCCATATAGGCGGTGGGGCCGTTTTCGACCAGCATGGTCACGGCGTCGATACGGAAGCCATCCACGCCCTTGTTCAGCCAGAAGCGGAAATTGTCGGCGTGATAGTCGATGACACGCTGATTTTTCAGGTTGAAGTCTGGCATCTGATCATCGAACAGCCCATAGAAATAGCCTTTGCCGACCTTGTTCTGGCGCCACGGCCCCCAGGAAAAGCCCGCCCACTTCGGGTCCTTGTCGGCGAAGATGTACCAGTCGCGATAGGGCGAGGTTTTCGATTGCGCGGCGCTGAGGAAGATCGGGTTGTCGTTGGCCGAATGGTTCATCACATAGTCGATGATGACGCCGATACCGCGTTTGTGCGCCTCGGCTACGAAGCGCTCGAAATCGGCCATCGTCCCATAGGCCGGATTAACGGCGCGATAGTCGCTGACGGCATAGCCGTGGTCCTTGTCCGCCGACGGGTGCATAGGCATCAGCCAGATGCCGGTCACCCCCAGACTTTGCAGATAGTCGAGCCGCGAGGTCAGGCCGTTGAAATCCCCGATGCCGTCGCCGTCGGAGTCCTGATAGGAGCGAACGAAGATCTCCATAAAGGTGGCGCTGCGGTTCCAGTGGACGGGCAGGCCATTGTCGCGCGGCTGAGCAGCGACCTTCGATACGTCGATTTTAGAGCGCATTCCGAAAAGTGTGCAGCGGTTTTCGGAATCAAATGCGCGACAAAACAGACGGCTGGAGCGAGATTTCGATTCAGTCTGAACGAAATCCGCTCTAGCCGTTTGCGCGTGCGCGACCGTGGCCAGCAGCGCACACGCCAGCGCCGCGCCTGTCAGCGATTTCAATACCATGCTCTGTCTCCCTGTCTTTTGACGCAGGAAAACACAGGCGCTCATTCGCGAACAGACACGCGACGGATGAATACGTATGCGGGGTTAGCTGCGGCCGCTTAAAGAGCCCGGTTCCTCGGCGACGCGCGGCTGATCAGAATCGCTTTTGACATAGTGCTCGTTGGCCAGCCCCTTGCCGTTCGGCGTTTTGGGCTGCATCCGCTCATCCTTGCTGTCCTTTTCGTCGCCATAGGATTCGCCCGCTTCGCCATTTGAGGGTTTATCGCGCGAAAAGTGCTCGCGGACATCGGCGGTTTCGGCCTTTTGCGGATCGTCGGTCTTATGTGGGGCGGTCATAGGCGTTTCCTTGCTTACGATTGAGACAAAAAAGCCCGGTCTGAGCCGGGGGACACTCAGACCGGGCCGATTATGTTGCACGTGCTGTCAGAGGCGGCGTGCGCAGGACAGGGTTGCTCGTTTCATGCCTCGACAGCTTAGGCTGCCTGGCATCAAAAGGCGCGAGGCGAGGCGTCACCGCTTCATAAGAAAGCGATCAGAGCGCGCGCAATACCGGCTCGGCCTCGTTCAGCGAAGCCTCCAGAATATCGACGATGCGGTCGATCTCGGCCTCGGTGATGATCAGCGGCGGGCACATGACGATGGTGTCACGGATGCCGCGCACCATCAGACCGTTCTTGATACAGATGTCGCGTACCACCGGACCGGCATGACCTTCGGCGCCCTTGAAACGCGTGTTGGTGCCCTTTTCGGCGACGATTTCCACCGCGCCCAGAAGCCCGATCGAGCGCGCTTCGCCGACCAGCGGATGGCCGTCGAGGCGTTTCAGGGCCTTGGCCAGATAGGGGCCGGTCACGTCGCGCGTGCGCTCGATCAGGCCCTCGCGCTCGATAATGCCGATATTCGCCAACGCCACGGCGCAGGCCGCCGGGTGACCCGAATAGGTATAGCCGTGCACGAAGTCGCCGCCGGTTTTCAGCACCTCGACGATATGCGACGACACGCCCACCGCCGAAATGGGCAGGTAGCCTGACGACAGCCCCTTGGCCATGGCGATGATATCCGGCTTGACGCCGTAATGCTGATGGCCGAACCACTGACCCAGACGCCCGAAGCCGCAGATCACTTCGTCGCATATCAGGAGTATACCGTACTTGCGGCACAGGGCTTCGACCTTGGGCCAGTAGCTTTCCGGCGGGATGACCACGCCGCCGGCACCCTGCACCGGCTCACCGATAAAGGCCGCCACCTTGTCCGGCCCGACGCTGAGGATGCGGTCTTCGATGTCCTGAACGCAGGCGTCGGCAAAGGCGTCCGGGTCCTGACCAAAGCCTTCGCCGAACAGATAGGGTTGACGCACGTGCTCGATGCCGGGAATGGGCAGACCGCCCTGCGCGTGCATAAAGGTCATACCCCCCAGCGACGCGCCGGCGACGGTCGAACCGTGATAGGCATTGCGGCGCGAGATGAAAACCTGACGCCCCGGTTCGCCTTTCAGCGTCCAGTAGTGACGCACCAGACGGAAGACCGTGTCGTTGGCCTCAGACCCCGACGAGTTGAAGAAGACGTGTTTGAGGTCCGGATTGCCCAGAACCATCTTCTCGGCGATCTTGGCCGCCAGCCGCACGGCGGGGGCGGTCGCCGTCTTGAAGAAGGTGTTGTAATAGGGCAGTTCCAGCATCTGCTTATAGGCCGCTTCGGCCAGTTCGCTACGCCCATAGCCGACATTGACGCACCACAGCCCGGCCATGCCGTCCAGCAGAGACTTACCGTCAATATCCGTGATCACACAGCCTTCGGCATGGGTGATAATACGGCTGCCGCCCAGTTGCTCCAGCAGCGCATAGTCGGCCTGCGCCGGCAGGTGGTGCGCCAGATCGAGCGCCTTCAGTTCGGCGGAGTCGTTGTTTTTGAGCGGAAGATTCATGACGGGCGCTCCGTGGCGGAAAGGTTTTCACGGGACTATAGCCCCGCCCCGCTAAAAGCGGAATGGCCAAATCACGGGCCGCGCAAAATTGTGATCACAATTTGCGGAAGGGGTTTACTGGAAATGATAGGAACCACAGATTACACAGATTTCACAGATAAATGGACGTTCGGGCCCCGCACCGGCGCGCAGCGCCCATCTGTGCAATCTGTGTAATCTGTGGTTCTAACCTTACTGGCGCTAGCTCTAAACTGAACGCTGCAAGCCTTATCAGAGGAGGCCAAGTTAAATCGCGTTTCCGCGCACCGCGGCGCCGAGCAAGCGGAAAAAGGCCTGACGGTCGGGATAAAGCTCCGGCTGCCATTCCGGGTGCCACTGCACGCCCAGCACCTGCGCGCCGCCGATATTGGCGCTGAAGGCCTCGACCACGCCATCCGGGGCCACGGCTTCGACGCTTAAGCCCTCGGCCAGCCGGTCAACCCCCTGAAAATGCACCGAATTGACCGTCAGCGTCTCGCGACCGACCGACCGCGCCAGCACGCCGTCTGGGGTGAGGGCCACCGGATGCCCGTGGTCAAACATGTCGGCGAAACGGGCTTTCGCGGGCGCATGATGATCAAGCCGCCCGGAGCCCTCAGGTGCCGTCCCCAGATCCCGGCGCAGCGTGCCGCCCAGCGCCACATTGATCTCCTGAAAGCCGCGGCAAATCCCGAAGACCGGCTTGCCCATCAGGGTCAGACTTTCGATCAGCGCCAACGACACCGCATCGCGTTCGGCGTCGAACGGCCCCTCCCCTTCGGCCTGACCATAGCGGCGCGCTTCAATATTGGAGGGCGATCCGGTCAGCAAAAGCCCGTCCAGTCGCGAAGCAACGGAACGGGCGTCAAAGAAACCGGTAATGGCCGGGATAAGGACGGCAGAGCATTCAGCGTAGGTGGTGGCGGCGCGAACATAACGGTCCATCACCGCCTGCGCCATTTCGACACCGAAGTCACGATGGCAGCAGGTGATACCGATGACCGGCAGGGCTTCGTGCATCCGCCGCTCTGCCCCCTCGCCTATTTGCGGCCGAACAGCCAGTCGAAGAAGCCGCGTTTCTTGACCTGCGCCTGCGCCTTCTTGACCTCTTCCTGCACCTTATGGGCTTCGGTCTGGGCCTTGGCCACGGCCTCTTCGACCGCCTCCCTGGCTTCGTTCAGCACCGGCTTGGCCTTTTCCACGGCCTCATCCAGCTTGTCTTTGGCGGCGGCGGCGACCTCTTCGGCCTTGTGTACCGCTTCCTCGATCTTCGGCTTGGCAGCCTCGACGACGTCGTCGAGCTTGGCCTTCGCCTGTTCCACGACGGGCTTGGCAGCCTCGGCGGCGTCTTCCAGCTTTTCCTTAGCCACGGCGGCGGCGGCGCTGGCGGTCTGGGCAGCCTTGTCGAGCGCCGGTTTGGCGCGCTTGACGGCCTTGTCGATCTCGCCCTGAGCCGCTTCGACAGCCTTGGTGGCACGGGTGCGCGCCTTTGTCACCTTGGGCTCAACGGCGGCGACAGTCTTGGCGGCGCGGGTCGTGGAGCGGGCAGCCTTCTTGACCTCAGCCTCGACAACCTTTTCGGCCTTTTCGACCTTGGCCTTGGCGGTCCTGGCGGCCTTTTCGATCTTGGCGGTGGCCGCTTTGGTGGCGGATTCGGCCTTCTTCGTCACAGCGGCGGCCGTCTTTGCTGCCTTCTTGGCCGTAGCGTCGGCAGCCTTGACGGTCTTTTCGGTCGCTGCCTTCACAGCGGCTTCCGCCGCAGGCTTCGGCGCCGGAGCCTTACGAGCGATGGTCTTTTTCACCCCGGCATCCGCCGGAATTTCCGCCGCTTTTACCGTCTTCGTCTTTTTTTCCGTCGCCATTGCCTACTTTCCCATTGGCGTAAGGGCCCCCTTACGCATAAAAGACCGTTGAAACGCTTCCGTCACATCGAATCGGACGATCTGCAAAGCCTACAATGACTTATAATCCACAACAAATCATCGCAAAAGGCCCCCGTCTGGTGGCAGAAACCGCTGCGGAGGCCATCGACAACGATGCCTGGCTCGAAGGCGCGACCTATTCGATCCTCGAAGAGGATGAGGACCGCAATATCTGGCGCATCGACGCCTTCCCCACCACTGAGGAAGAAGATCAGCGTTTACAAGAGCTTCTGGCAGGATATCCGGAACTGATCGTCACGGCGGATCAACTGGCCGATGCCGACTGGCTGGCCATGGCCCTGTCGGGTCTGCCGCCCGTGCGCGCCGGACGATTCTTCGTGTACGGTATTCACGATCGCGGCAAAAAGCCGCTCAACGCGGTTAATCTGCGCATCGAAGCCGGAGCGGCCTTCGGTACAGGGCATCACGGCACGACGGTCGGTTGCCTGTGGGCCTATAATGACCTGCTGAAAAAGCACCGTTATGAGCGCGTGCTGGATGTCGGTGCGGGCACCGGCGTGCTGGCCATCGCCGCCGCCAAGACTGGCACCAAATACGCCGTCGGCACCGATATCGACGCCATCAGCGTGCGCATCTCCAACGAAAATGCCAAGCTCAATTCGGCCGCCGCGCGCTTTGTGTGGGCCAACGGCCTGAACCACAAGGACGTGCGCAAGGACGCCCCCTACGATCTGGTCTTCGCCAATATTCTGGCCCGTCCTCTGGTCGGTCTGTCGCAGGCGATCAAGACGGCGCTCAAGCCGGGCGGCACGGTCATCCTGTCGGGCCTGCTGCGCACACAGGAACGCTTCGTCAAAGCCGCCTACCTGTCCAAGGGCTTCCGCGTCGTGCGCCGTATCCACCGCGATGCGTGGTGCACGCTGGTTATGCAGCGCGGCGGTTAATACCCGTAATCGGCCTTGCCGCCGGCCTTGGCCACCACCTCTATGCCGTCGATCCGCATGGTCTTATCGACGGCTTTCAGCATGTCGTAGAGGGTCAGGGCTGCCACCGAGACGGCGGTCAGGGCCTCCATCTCGACGCCCGTCTGCCCCGACGTCTTCACCTCGGCGCTGAGGCGAAAGCCCGGCAGGGCCTCATCCATCACGATCTCCAGCCCGACCTTCGACAGGCTCAAAGGGTGGCACAGGGGGATCAGGTCCGCCGTCTTCTTGGCCGCCATGATGCCCGCGATCTCGGCCGTGGCGATCACCGCCCCCTTGGGGGCCTTGCCGTCGCGCACAATACTCAGCGTCTCAGCGGCGCAGATCAGCCGCCCCTCAGCCCGCGCCTTGCGCACCGTGACAGCCTTCGCCCCGACATCGACCATGTGGGCGCGGCCATCCGTACCTATGTGTGTCAGGCTGTTTTCGCTCATGATGTCCACCGTTTCAGATCGTCGGCGTCTTTGGCCGTCGGTTCGACCCAGCGCGCAAAGCCCTCACCGACCTCGCGCTTCCACAGGGCCGCCTCGGACTTGAGCCGGTCCATCAGATAGTCCGCCGCCTCAAAGGCCGCCCGCCGATGCGCAGAAGCGGCCGCCACAAACACAATCTCGTCTTCGGCCTTCACCTCGCCACAGCGATGCGCCACCAGCAGGGCCTGCACATCGAAACGCTCAGCGGCGGCCTCAGCAATAGCCTTGAGGCTCTGCTCGCTCATGCCGGGATACCAGTCGAGCCACAGATGCGACACCGCGCCCGCGGTCGTCTCACCGCGCACCCGGCCGGAAAAGGTGACAATGGCCCCGGCCCCGCGATTGGCCTCGACAAAGCGGCCATAGAGGGTCTGTCCGTCCAGCGCCTGCGGCAGCAACAGGGTTTCGACCACCGCCATGCCCTCAGCCTCCGGAAAAGACAGGAAAAAAGGCCACCTCATCGCCATCCTGCAACGCGCGGTCATCGTTGGTCAGCACCTGATTGACGCTCATCAGCACCCGCTGCGCCTCCAGCCCGCCAGACGCAAAGGCAGGTTCCAGAACGCTTTGGCGCAGGTCAAACAGCCGCCCCGACGTATCAGCAAGGTCCAACACGCGCCGCCGCTCGCCCATCACGTCGGCCACCTTGCCAAAAAAGAGAACTGTGACCTTCATAAAGCTACCGGTGGAAAACGGTTGGGGAAAATCGGTCGCCCACAAAATTACCTTATTCTTTTTTCACGAAAAGCTGTAAGTTGTGTGTGGGTGAACGCTTTTTTATCGCCATGCACGCACGACGCGGGGGGTGTCAATGCCTGTAGGTTTTATTCTTTTTCGAGGCCGGTATTAGGTTCGTATGGCCATTTTTAATTATCGTATTTTGCGATTTCTGGCCAAGTCCGGCTTGATGGGACGGCGCAACGTGAAGTTGACGCTGGCTGATCCCAATGATCAGATTTCGTACAAGTCGCTGCTGCAACGCCCGCAGGTGCATCTGGACCACGCGGCGCTGAACGCCTTCTATGCCGGCAAGCGCATCCTGATTACCGGCGGCGGTGGTTCCATCGGCTCTGAGATCGCGCGTCAGGCCCTGCGATTGGGGGCGGCGCACGTCACCCTGATCGACCACAGCGAACTGGCGCTCTACGATGTCGAGCAGTCGCTGAACCTGGAGTTTGGCAAGCCGCCGGTCAGCCTGATCCTGTGCTCCATCCGGCGCAAGGCGCGCCTTGAGGCCATTTTCGTGGCGCAGAAGCCCGACGTCATCTTCCACGCGGCGGCGCTCAAACACGTGCCGATGGTCGAGATCAATCCGTCGGAAGGCGTGCTGACCAATGTCATGGGCACGCAGTACGTCATCGACGCGGCGCAGGCGGCCAATGTGAAGCAACTGGTGCTTATCTCGTCGGATAAGGCCGTGGCGCCGGCCTCGATGATGGGGGCGACCAAGCGTCTGGCCGAACACCTGATTTCGTCGCAAATGGGCCATCTCAATCAGGCCTGCGTTGTGCGCTTTGGCAATGTGCTGGGCTCGACAGGGTCCGTGGTGCCTTTGTTCCGCGCGCAGATCGACCGCGGTGGGCCGATTACGCTGACCGACCCCAAGGTCGAGCGCTTCTTCATGACCATTTTCGAGGCGGTGCAGCTGGTCATGACGGCGGCCATGCACAACGCAACAAACCTGTCGGAAAAATCGAGCCTGTACATCCTCGAAATGGGTGAGCCGATCCGTATCTACGATCTGGCCAAGCGCATGATCGACATGTACGGCCTCAAGGTCGATAAGGACATCAAGATCGTCCTGACCGGCCTGCGCGACGGCGAAAAGATCACCGAGGCGCTGTTGGACGACAACGAAATCCGTGAGCCGCTGCGGCCGGGCATTTTCAAGGTGGTCAATCAGGCGATGGACCTGCACCTGCCGCCCAATCTGATGAGCGAGTTGTTCACGCTGGCCGAACGCGGCGAGGACGAAATCGTCAAGGCGCAGGTTTTCCGCTTCGTCAAAACCCTGCGCGACTACTCCCCGCCTCCGCCGACGCCACACACCGAAGAGGTGTAGAAAAAAACCCCGCTGTCACCAGCGGGGTTTTTTGCATCTCAATCCTTATGCGGGTCTTCGGCATCGGGATCATCGGTAGTGAGGAATTCGAACCAGATCCCGTTCAAAATCCCGAAGGTTACGGCCAGACCGAGGCCCAGCACCCAGGTAAAATACCACATTTTGCAACTCCTTGCCTGACGACGTCAGGCTCAAGAAAGATGTGAAAAATTTTCGCAGGGCCGCCCCAAGAAAATTTTTCGCCATCCTGAGAAGGGGGCACATGGGGGAAACAGGGTTTCCCCCATGCTCTCAATAGAGGTCCGGATTCGTCTTCAACGCCTTCACTTCGATGCGGCCGAACAGCACCTTATAAACCCACGCCGTGTAGAGCAGGACGATGGGCAGGAAGACCAGCGTCACACCCAGCATGATGAACAGGGTGGTGTGCGAGCTGGAGGCCGTCCACACCAGCAGGCTGGAGCGGGCGTCGATGGTCGAGGGCAGGATGATGGGGAACATCGAAACGCCCACACTGCCGATAATGCCCAGCACGCCGATGGAAGACCCGATGAAGGCCCACGGATCGGCCTTGGTCTTCAGGCCCAGAAGCGCCAGCAGCGTGCCCACAAAGCCCAGCACCGGAGCCGCGATCATCCACGGATAGGTGCCGTAGTTGAGGAGCCACGCGCCGGCCTCCTTGACGACCTCGGCATTGCGCGGATTGGACGGGCCATTTACGGCGACGTCGCCCACGACCTTGAAGCCCAGACCGCCATAGGCGAGATAGACGCCACCCAGCGCATAGAGGACGATCACCGCCAGAGCCGCATAGACGCCGTAGGTGATGGCGCGGTCACGCAGGGCACCCTTTTCGATCTTCAGTGACACCCAGGTCGCCCCTT
>NZ_JAIWNX010000161.1 GCF_020217185.1 Asticcacaulis sp. | reverse complement strand
GCAGCAGCAGCATGGCCACGGAGGTCAGGCCGCACAGGACGGTGAAGGGGCTGAACAGGCCGAGCAGGCCGCCCAGAAACTGATCGTGATAGGTGATGCGCAGGTCGCTATCGAGGCTGAACGGCGCGCCCTGAAGCACATTGCCGACGGCCACGCCGAAGACCAGAGCCGGGACGAAGCCGCCGACAAACAGCGCCCAGTCCCAGTTGTTGCGCCACGCCTTGCCCGGCCGCTTGGAGCGGTATTTGAAGCCGACCGGACGCAGGATCAGCGCCGACAGCACAAGGAACATAGCCAGATAAAAGCCGGAGAAGCTCACCGCATAGACGAAGGGCCAGGCGGCGAAGATGGCACCGCCCCCCAGGATGAGCCACACCTGATTGCCTTCCCAGGTGGCCGAGACGGTGTTGATCACCGCCCGGCGTTCTTCGTCGGTTTTGGCGACGAACGGCAGGGTCGCCAGCGTGCCCAGCGCATAGCCGTCCATAATGGCGAAGCCGATCAGCAGCACGCCCATGAGCAGCCACCAGATGACCCGCAAGGTCATGTAGTCGATAGGTAGTTCCATAAGGGTTACTCCTTTGTCTGCGCGTTATTCTGCCGGACCGGCGAGGCCGCCGCTTTGCAGCGGGCTGGCTTCTTCGGCATCGTGCATACGACCGAATTTCGACGCATAGGGACCGGTCTTGATCGTCTTGACCAGCAGGCCGACCTCGATGACGGCCAGCGTGCCGTACAGCAGGGTGAAGCCAACTATGGTCACCCAGATTTGCCCGACGGTGAGGCTGGACGCGCCCATAAAGGTGGGCAGGACGCCTTCGACGGCCCAGGGCTGACGCCCCAGCTCAGCCAGCACCCACCCGGCTTCCGCCGCCAGCCACGGCAGCGGGATGGCCAGCACGCACAGGCGCAGGAACCAGCGGCTATGCTCGGCCTTGCGCAAGCTAACCAGCACGAAGGCCACCGCGAACAGGGCGATCATGGCAAAGCCAATCGCGGCCATCAGACGGAAGGTCCAGAACATCACCGGCACGTTGGGGATGGTATCGAGGGCGGCCTTCTGGATGAGGGCTGCGTCCGCTGTGCGCGGATCAGCGACGTACTTTTTCAGCAGATAGCCATAACCGATGTCGCGCTTGTGCGCTTCGAACTGCGCGCGGGCGGCGAGGTCTTCGGGGTTGACCTTCAGCTTTTCCACGGCGTCATAGGCCGCCACACCCGACTGGATGCGGTGTTCCGCCGTTTCGACGAGGTCAAGGATGCCGATGACCGGACGGTCGAGCGAGCGCGTGGAGATCAGGCCCAGAACATAGGGCACCTTGACTTCCATATCAGTGTGCTGGGTCGTCAGGTTGGGGATGCCAAACAGGGTCAGACCCGCCGGGGCCGGCTCGGTGTGCCACATGGCTTCAAGCGCCGCCAGCTTCATCTTCTGGTTATCGGTCAGGGCATAGCCCGACTCGTCGCCCAGAACGACGACCGACAGCGAGGAGGCCAGACCAAAGGCCGCCGCCACCGCCATCGAACGCTTGGCAACCGACACCCACTTGCCCTTGAGCAGATAGATGGCCGAGATGCCGAGCACGAAGACCGCCGCGATCACATAGCCCGCTGAGACGGTGTGCACGAACTTGGCCTGCGCCACCGGATTGAACAGCACAGCCATGAAGTCCGAGACTTCCATACGCATGGTGGCCGGGTTGAAATCCGCACCGACCGGGTTCTGCATCCAGCCATTGGCGATCAGGATCCACAGGGCCGACAGGTTGGTGCCCAGCGCCACAAGGAAGGTCACCATCAGGTGCCCGACGCGCGACAGGCGGTCCCAGCCAAAGAACATCAGGCCGACAAAGGTCGCTTCGAGGAAGAAGGCCATCAGGCCTTCAATCGCCAGAGGCGCGCCGAAGATGTCGCCGACAAAGTGTGAATAATAGGACCAGTTGGTTCCGAACTGGAATTCCATGGTCAGACCCGTGGCCACGCCCAGCACGAAGTTGATGCCGAAAAGCGTGCCCCAGAAACGGGTAATGGTGCGCCAGATTTCGCGCCGCGTCAGCACATAGACGCTTTCCATGATGACCAGCATGAAGGAAAGGCCAAGCGTCAGCGGGACGAACAGAAAGTGATACAGCGCCGTCAAGGCGAACTGTAGCCTTGATAGATCGACCGTCATCATATCCATGTGAGATATATCCCTCGGGTTATTGGGGTTTTTAGATCGCGCTCTCCTGCGGCAAGGTGCAGCAGTGGAGTGGAAATTTGCCCCTTGATGTCCGAAATGGGCTAGGAGAAAACCCATTCCGGCTTACTTGCCATAACAACTAAGCTGGGCCTGAGTATATGCCCCGCCCCTGAAACGCCCTATCGCACCAAATGTCGCACCCACGTCCCCGTACCCCTGAGACCTTTAAGGATGCTGCCCGCGACGCCGAACAGAGTCGCGCCAGGGCTGTGCGTCAGGCGCTGAAACTATGGGCCGATCCGGCGAAAAGACAAGTCACACTTGTGCGACAGCTTGAGGTCGGGTCAGTGGTGTGCGCTACAGGCTTTGCCGCCGGACTGGCCCTGATCCTTCAGGCGGTGCGCGGCGGTCAGTTTCCCTTGACGGGCCTGGCCCTCTTGCTCATCAGCCTGTGCCTCAGAGGCGCTCTTTCCTACTATAATCAGGTCCTTAGCCTCAAATCGGCGCGCCTGATCATCGAGAATCTGCGCCTGTCTCTGATGCGCAAGGCCCTGTCCGGACGCGGCGTCGGAGCCTCGCAGATGGGGCGCATGACGGCGCTGTTTGAGCATACCGAAGCGCTCGAAGGCTATTATGCGCGCTTCGTTCCGGCGCGGCAGGCAACCGCCCTGACGCCGCTTCTGGTGACGCTGGCCATTGGTGTGGCCTCGCCTCTGGCGGCCGCCATCATCCTCTTCACCCTGTGTCCCTTTGTCACACTGATGGCCCTGTCCGGCATGGCCACGGCTGCGGAATCGCGGCGTCAGCTTGCGGCCCTGACGCGGTTGTCGGGCCTGTTCGCCGACCGCCTGCGCCACCTGCCCCTGATCCGCGCCTTTGATAACGAAGACGCGCAGGTCGAAAAGGTGCGCCGCGCCGCCCGCGATGTGTCTGAGCGCACCCTGTCGGTCCTGCGCATGGCCTTTACGGGGTCAGCCATACTGGAATTTTTCGCTGCCCTGTCGGTCGCCCTGATTGCCGTCTATTGCGGGTTTGCCCTGCTGGGCCTGCTGCCCTTCCCCGTGCCGGCTATTCTCGATTTCAACAGAGGCCTGTTCGGTGGCGATGCCTTTGCCCCGGCCTTCTTCGCTCTGGCCCTGGCCCCCGAAGTCTATTTCCCGCTGCGCCGTCTGAGCGCTGCCTATCACGAGGAGCAGCAGGCGCGCGCGGCCGCCGAAGCCCTGATGGCGCTGGAGGCACGGCTGGAGACGCCAGACCCGGTGCCACTGAGGCTCACCACCGCCCCCACCCTGCGCTTTGATCAGGTCAGCGCCGTCTTCGCCGACGATCCGGCACCGGTCTTCGCCCCGGTCAGTTTCAGCGCCGACAGCGGAGCCATCATCGCCCTGCGCGGCGAAACGGGGTCGGGCAAGTCCACCCTGCTGCGCCTGTTGCTGGGGCGCGGCGGTGATGTGGAGGCGTGCGGCCTCATCGAAATCGACGGTCAGCCGCTGACGCCCGCGCACGATCTGTCGCCCGGCCTGTCGTGGATGTCGCAGCACACGCCGATCCTGCCCGGCACCCTGGCCGACAATCTGCGCCTGTCGCACCCGCAGGCCAGCGACGCCGAGGTGCAGCGGGTGATCGGCCTGACCGGGCTGGAGGCGCTGGTGGCGGCACGCGGGCTTGAAACGCCGCTGGATGAACGCGGCTCCGGCCTGTCAGGGGGGGAGCGGCGGCGCATCGGTCTGGCGCGCGCCCTGCTCAAACCCGCGCCGCTTCTGTTGCTCGATGAACCGACCGCCGATCTCGACCCGGAGGCCGAGGCCGCCCTGATCGCCGCCATCCGCAGCGCCGCCACGGGCCGCACGGTGATCATGGCCACCCATTCCGAGGCGCTGGCCGCCATCGCCACGCAGGAGGTGCGGCTGTGAGCGCGTTCAAAGCCTATTTTGCCGACCTGAAACGCCGTCAGCGTACATCCCTGATCGTCGCTTCGGTCTGTGCCGCCGGGGTGTCGATCGCAGCCACCACCCTGCTTGGTCTGTCCGGCTGGTTTCTGGCCGGGGCGGCCATAGCCGGGGCAGCGGGCGGCGCGGTGATGATGGCTTTCAACTATCTGCTGCCGTCGGCGGCCATTCGCGGGCTGGCCATTGCGCGCACCGTCATGCGCTATTTCGAGCGCCTGAGCGGCCATACGGCGGCCCTGCGCACCCTGGCGGAGTTGCGCCCATGGCTGTTTGAGCGGGTGAGCCATACGCCGCTGCGCCTCAGCCGCGGTGAGGCCTCGGCGCGGCTGGTGCAGGATGTCGGGCAGTTGGAAAACGCGCTGGTGGCACAAAGCCACTGGGCCTCGGCGCTGGGCGGGCTGATCGCCGCGCTGATCCTGACCCTGCTCCTGTCGCCGGGGGCGACCCTGATCGCGGCGGCGGGCATCGGCGCGCTGATCGGCCTGTCGCGCCGTGTCGCGCCCACGTCAACGACCGGCCTGCCCGAACTGGGGGCGTTGAAAAACAGCGTGCACGAAACCCTGCCCTTCCTGCCCGACATCGCCGCCTATCGGTTGTCGGAGCGGTTTATGGCGCGATTATCAGAGCAGGAGGCCGCCCTGCGCACCGCCCGCGAGGCGCAGGCGCACACCGAAAGCCTGCCGGTCCTGCTGAACCTCAGCGTGCTGGCGGCCACCCTGAGCCTGATCGTTCTCACCCATACGCATGCGGCCATGCCGATGCTGGCGCTGGGTCTGCTGGTGACGACGGTGGCCTTCGAAGCGACCGGCCCCCTCTTGAAAGCCATGGCGCAAAAACGCCTGTTCGCCGAGGCCGAGGCGCGGGTGGCGGAACTGGGCGACGCAGAGGCCGCACAACTCGCCCCGCGCACGGGGTCGGTCCTGCGCTTTGGCGGGCACGAGTACGACCTCGGCCCCCAGACACGCCTGCTGATCCACGGCGCGTCGGGATCGGGCAAGACGCGGCTGATCGAGGCCCTGATCGGTCTGCGCCCGATGGACGAGGTGCCGGGCCTCACCGCCCTGCCCGATCTGCGGTTCAGCCTGTCACCGCAGGACGCGCCGGTGCTCAATGGCACGATTGGCGACACTCTGCTAATGGCCCTGTCACCGGAAGAGATCGCGGCGGAAACGCCGGAAACCCTGACGGCGCGCGTGTGGGCCGCGCTGGAGGCGGCACAATTGAAGGCCCGCGTCGCGGCCATGCCCAAGGGTCTGCACCAATGGATCGGCGACGGTGGCGTGACCCTGTCCGGCGGGGAGCGCAAACGTCTCAGCCTCGCCCGCGCCCTGCTGCGTCAGGCCGATGTGCTGGTGCTGGATGAGCCGACCGAGGGGCTGGACGCCGCCACCGAAGCCGCCGTCACTGAGGCGATCGAGGCGCACCTTAAGCGCACCGGTCAGGGCCTGATCCTCGTCAGCCACCGTCCGGGCCCGCGACGGCTGTGCGATCAGGACCTGCGGCTTGCCCCCTCTTTCCTTCTCCCCCGACACGTCGGGGAGGTTCAGGGGTAGCTTTCGCCCGTCTCTTCGCCTAAAACCCGGCCAAACGACCCGAAGGACACGTCTGATGATCGCATTCGCCCTGCATGGCGGCGCCGGGGCCAAGGCCGGCCGCGACTATGGCCGCGAAATCACCCACATGAAGGGGCTGGCCAAGATCGCGCGTCACAACCTCCATAACGGCGCTCGCGCGCTGGATGTGGTCACCGAGACCGTGCGCTCGCTCGAAGACTCCGGCCTCTATGTGGCCGGTAAGGGCGCGTCGCCCAATGCCGCCAGTGTGTTTGAACTGGACGCCAGCCTGATGAGCGGCGCCGATCGCCGCGCCGGGGCCGTGGCGGCGCTGGCCGGGTACAGGAACCCTGTCGCTATCGCCCGCGCCGTGATGGAAAAGACGCCGCACGTCCTGCTGGCCGGCGATGGCGCGCGGCAATTTGCCGAGGCACAGGGCTTTGAGACGGTGACCGACGACTATTTCACCCGCGCCGGGGCTTTTGAATCCAACTATCCGCCGGGGACGCTGGCGCACGGGACGGTCGGGTGCGTGTGTCTCGATTCCTATGGCGATCTGGCGGCGGCGACCTCGACGGCCGGCGTGTTCGGCAAGCTGCCGGGCCGCGTCGGCGACACGCCGATCATCGGCGCGGGCACCTGGGCCGACGACCACGCCGCCATTTCCTGCACCGGTCAGGGCGAATACTTCCTGCGCGTTCAGGCCGCCGCACAGGTGGCCTTCCGCATCGGGGCCGGACAGGGCGCGTTTGAAAGCGCCGGTCAGGTGCTGGAGCAGATCGCGCGCATGGGCGGCGAAGGCGGGCTGATCGTCGTCACCCGTTCCGGCGAAGTCCACGCGCCCTTCCGCTCGGCGGGCATGAAGCGCGCCTGGTTCAGCGGCGATGGCGATATTGTCAGCGAGGCGTTTTAAGCCGCGATCTTGCCCTTAAGGCCGACGCAGACGACATTGACGAGGCTTTCCAGCGTCATCTGCGCCTTGTCGAGGTCAGAGCGCGACAGGTCGGCCCCGTCAAGGCGCGCCTGACGCAGATCGGCGCGTTGCAGATTGGCCCCGCGGATGCGCGCCTCTCTGAGGTCCGCCGGGAACAGGCGGTCACCGGAGAGCTTTAGCGGCCCGATATTGGCCCCCTCCAGATTGGCGCCGTCCAGCCGCACGCCCTTCATCTGCGCACCACGCAGGTCGGCCCCGCTCAGGTCGCAATTGCGCAGGTCCGCCCCTTCGAGGTGCGCGCCCTGCAACTGGATGCCGCGCATATCGAGACCGTAAAACACCGCCCCCTTGGCCGACAGCGCCGCCAGATTGAGCCCCTTGATGGATTTGAGCGCGCGCAGATCGGCCTTGTCAAAGGCCGACGGCTTGCCCGCCTTGCCCACACTATCGACCCATTCGGCGTGGTCGCGGATCATCTCATCATAGGGCAGACGGCTGACGTCCGTACCGGCGGCCTTTTCGGTCAAAACGCCGCTCAGATTGGTCTGTGAGGCGTTCCAGCTTTCGGTCTTGGTGCCGATCATCACCGCGTCTTTCAGCGAGGCACCACTGACGTCGCAGCCCGACATATCGGCCCCGGACAGGTCGCAATTGTCCATGATCGCCTGTTTGAGGTTGGCGCGGACCAGCTTGCACGACTTAAGGATGGCGTCGGTGAAATCGGCCTTCATGGCCTGAATGCCCGACAGCTTGGAGCGCTCCAGATTGGCCCCGCGCAGATTGGTAAACCCGGCGTCCGACACGCGCGTGGACACTTCGACATAGGCAAGCCCCGCCGCCTTGTCCGGCAAGGCCAGCGCCCCTTCGCGCAGGTCGGCCTCAAACAGGTCCACATCGGCCAGATTGGCCCCGCGCAGGCAGGCCCCGCGCAAATCCGTGCGGCGCAAGGAGGCGCGGGTCAGATTGGCCATCTGCATATCGACGCAATAGAGGTTCGACTGATCAAGCAGCGCGCCGGACACATCCGCGCCCACCATGATGGCGGCGGTGAAGTCGGCGTCGCGCAGGTCACGCCCGCGAAAATCCAGCCCCGACACGTCCATCCACGCGAAAACGGCCCGCGCACCTCCGGGCTTCATGGCCTTGAGACGCTCGTGCTTCTGGCAGATCGCGTCCACCTGCGCCTGGGTCAGGCGGGTGTAGCGTGACTGTCCGGTGGTGGCGCTCATGCGCGGGGACGGACCTTTCGATGAGATTTTACGGTTAACCTTACTGAAAAAGCCTAAATCAGGGCTTAACCGGCAGATTATTCACAAAATCAACAATCAGGCTCGCGGCCTCTTCGGCCATCAGTCCGGTTTCGACCGTAAGGCCGGCCTCGCTCATGCGCGCAATGCCGAGGTGCGAGGCATAGGGCGACGGGTCATGACAGGCGAAGACGACGCGGCTTACGCCCGCTTCGACCAGTCGCTGCGAACAGGAGAGGCCACCATGAGAGCGCGCGCCACAGGGTTCCAGCGTCACATAGGCCGTCGCCCCGGCGGCGCGGTTATCGAGTTGGGCCAGCGCGGCCTCTTCGGCGTGCGGCCGTCCGCCATCACCTGTGGCGGCCTCGGCGATAACCACGCCGTCTCTGACGATGACGCAGCCGACCGGCGGATTGGGCACGGTGCGTCCAAGTTGTGCGGTGGCCAGCGCGATGGCACGCGCCATATGGCGGGAGTCGCTCATCGCCCCGCCCTTCCCCTAGCCTTGTAAAACGGGCACGGGGTTGGCACGCTCAGCATCGAGATACTTGGCCGAAATGGGCTTCAGCGCCGCATCGAGATCGATGACCAGCGGGTTAGAGGTCGGCACTTCGACCTCCAGAATCTCGGCCTCACCGAGGTTGAACAGCAGCTTGATGATGGCGCGGATCGAATTACCGTGCGCCGCCACCAGCACCGTATCCCCGGCCTTCAGCGCCGGCACGATCGACCCGTCCCAGAAGGGCAGCACGCGGTCAAGCGTCGTCTTCAGGCTCTCGGTCAGCGGCAGGACCGAACCGGCGTAGCGGCGATCCTTCGAGAAGTCATGGGCGCTGTCGGCCGACAGTTCGGGCGGCGGCACGTCGTAGGACCGGCGCCAGATCTTCACCTGCTCGTCGCCATGCAGGGCGGCGGTTTCGGCCTTGTCCAGCCCCGTCAGCCCGCCATAGTGGCGCTCATTGAGGTGCCAGTCCTTGATCACCGGCACGTAGGATTGCCCGGCCGCGTCCAGCGCCAGGTTGCAGGTGCGGATGGCGCGCGTCAGCACCGAGGTAAAGGCGCGGTCGATCTCGATCCCCTCGGCCTTGATCAGCTCTCCGCCCTTGACCGCCTGCGCTTCGCCTTCGGCCGTCAGATTGACGTCCACCCAGCCGGTGAAGCGGTTTTCGAGGTTCCACTGGCTCTGGCCGTGACGGAGGAGAATGAGTTTGGGCATCCGGACACCTTTAAAAACATAAAGAATGTCTCTGCTATAGGATCAGGCCACCTGCGGGTCAACCGCATCACCGACGCGGATCAGCCCCGGCGACACAACGCGGCAATAAAGGCCGCAGTCGCGGTGACCATAGTGGGTCCACAGCGCCTGCACCATCTCTGCATCGCGCTGCGCCGTCTGCGGGTTCACGTGCGTCGCCACACAGCGCACAATGGGTTTCAGCACCTCCAGCCGCGGCCCCTCTTCGCCGATGCGCAGCGTCTTGCCCACAAAGGCGTGGTCTTCGAACGCTGACCACCCTTCGACCCAGATATTGGCACGCAGCCGCAACGGATCGAGGTCAATGCCCATACGCTCGGACAGGTCGCGCACACTGTTCAGGTTGAGAATCGACACAAAGCCTTTGGACGAGTCGGTGAAGCGGTAATGATCGACCGCACCTTCGCGGATATCGAGAAACCGCAGGGGTTGCGCCACCGGGTCGTAATCCTCATGCGCCGCCAGCACGGTTTCGATATGTCGCTCCAGCGCGTGACGCCCGGCGGGTTGCGCAATATCGAAGGGGCGATCATCGACGAACAGGCGCTCAGTGATCTCATCATAGCGGGTGCGCAACCGCGCCACGGCGGGAAAGCGCGCCAGCACGGCATATTTCATCTTCGACAGGAATTGCGGATCGTCGCGGTCATAGCCCGATGGCCCGACCTCCAGCGCAAACAGGCGATCGAAAGGGAAAAAACCATCGACCGTCAGGCAGGTCTCGGCCACAGGTTCGGGCGTAAAGCCCTTGACCGGGTGCCGCCACAGGGAGTCGATTTTACCATTGGTCGGGTGCATGGATGAGCCTTGCTTCTATATCCTTGCGTAAGTGACGCGGCATTCTCCTCCCTGTTGCGCAGCAATGGGGAGGTGGCGACGA
>NZ_JAIWNX010000160.1 GCF_020217185.1 Asticcacaulis sp. | reverse complement strand
GCGAAGCGAGGCGACGGAGGGGGGCGGCGACACGACCTCAAGGCGCTGCGACGCCTGTAATTCTGGTGTTACCCCCCTCCGTCATTTTTCACTAGCGCTCAAAATGCCACCTCCCCACGCTCACGCGCAGGGAGGAGATATTTACCCCAGTTCCTCTTCAAGCATGGCCAGACGCGCCGCCTGATCGTCGGCGATCAGGGCGTTGATCATCTGATCCATCTCGCCTTCCATAAATTGCGCCAGATTATAGAGGGTCAGGTTGATGCGGTGATCGGACACCCGACCCTGCGGGTAGTTATAGGTGCGGATGCGTTCCGAGCGGTCGCCGGAGCCGACCTGCGATTTGCGGGCATCGGAGCGCGCGGCATCGAGCGCCTGACGCTGGATGTCGTACAGGCGCGCCTTGAGGTTGCGCATGGCGATCTGCCGGTTCATGTGCTGCGACTTTTCCGATGAGGTCGCCACGATCCCCGTCGGCAGGTGGGTAATACGTACCGCCGAATCGGTCTTGTTGACGTGCTGACCGCCGGAGCCCGACGCACGGTAGGTGTCGATGCGGATGTCCTTGTCCTGAATGTCGATTTCGACATCCTCGGCTTCGGGCAGAACGGCGACGGTGGCCGCCGAGGTGTGGATGCGGCCGCCCGCTTCGGTGGCCGGGACGCGCTGCACGCGGTGCACGCCCGATTCGAACTTCAGCTTGCCGAACACGCCGTCGCCCGTCACCGAGGCGATGATTTCCTTATAGCCGCCCGCGTCACCTTCGCTGATGGAATCAATCTCAACGCGCCAGCCCTGCGACGCCGCATAGCGCGAATACATGCGGAACAGGTCGCCGGCGAACAGCGCCGCCTCGTCACCGCCGGTCCCGGCGCGCACTTCGAGGATGGCCGAAGCGTTTTCGTCCTTGTCCTTGGGCGCCAGTAGCAGCGCCACCCCGCGTTCCAGCTCCGGCAGGCGCTCTTTCAGCTCCTGAAACTCCTCCTGCGCCAGCGGCGACAGTTCGGGATCATTGAGCGCGATCAGTTCCTCAAGCTCCGGCCCAGAGGCACGCGCCTTGAGCAGCGCCGTGACCGCATCGACCACGGGTTTCAGTTCGGCGTGCTCCTTCGACAGCTTGACGATCTCTGTGCCATCGGTGGCACTTTCCATGCGCGCCTCGATCATGCGGAAACGATCGACGACCTGATCGAGCTTGGCCTGCGGCAGACGTATCAAAGGAACGACCTCAAAAGACTTCGTGGCCCCCTCCCCGCAATGCCGGGAGGGGGAAAACGCGCTTCTTACCTTTAAGACGGATAGGTGTCGATAAAGGATTGGCGTTTTTCCAGTTGATCGCGCAGGGCCACAAGGCGCGGGGCCTCGGCGTGCCAGTCGAGTTTAGGGAAACGGAAATCGATATAGGTCGCCGCCGAAGCCAGGGTGATTTCGGCCAGCCCCGGCTGCCCATCCGACGCCACGCACAGCCCATCCACGGCCTTCAGGGCCCGGCGCAGCCCCTCTTCCCAGCGCTTGAGCCAGGCGGCGGAGCGTTCGTGTTCCGGGCGGCGGTGTTCGATCACCATCTTTACGGCGGTTTCGAGAATCCCGTCGGCCAGCGCCTCCGCCTGACGCGCCGCCCACTGCGCCTCGCCTTCGGGATAAAGCGGGTAAGGCCCGTAATGCGCCGCCAGCCATTCGCAGATCAGCGTCGAATCCACAAACGCCCCGTGATCGGTCACCAAGGCCGGCACCTGCGCAAAAGGGTTAACGGCGACGTGCGCCGGAACACTGTCCAAAGTTACCGTTGGCACGTCCTCCACGCGGTCGGTCAGCCCCATTTCCCGAACCAGAATTCTGCATTTTCGCGCAAAAGGCGAACCTGAATTGATGAACAACCGCATAACAGCCTCCGTTACAGCCCTGCATAGATGCAGCCCAACCTGTTGATGGTCAAGGGAAAAACCATTGCACACATCTGCACATAGGCACGCAACCCCTTCATTACAAAAGAGTTTTCCATTTGCCTTAATTTAAGGCTTTTACCGTATGGTGGCACCTTAGGTAACCGCCCTCAGAATGAGTACGCCTCGTGAAACGAGACCGGAGTGAATTAAGACTTTTGGCCCCCATGACCATTGTTGTGGTCGGGGCCGTGTGTGCGTTGATCGGGTCCTTGTGGATCTGGGCCGCCGAAATCGACAAGTCGAGCCGCGAGCGCGAAGAAAACTATGTGCGCAGTGGGCTGATGCATCTGGCGGAGACGCAGGCGCGCCTGATGGCTCCCATGACCATCTGGAACGAAGCGGTCAACCGGACGGTGGTCAAATTCGATCATCAGTTCGTCGCCGACAATTACGGCAGCTATTTTTCCGAATATCTGAATTACGAGCAGACCTTCGTGCTGGACGGTCTCAATCGTCCGGTGCTGGCGTGGGAAGGCAAGCAGGAAACCTCGCTTTCCGCCTATAACCGCCTGAGCGGTGAAATCACCCGCCTGTCGAAAGACCTGCGTGAACGCCACTATGTCTATACCGCCTCCGGCATAGGCTTCACGTCGAAGACCAACGCCATTGCGCGGCTGACCGTGCTGGATGGCCACGTCTATCTGCTGGGGGCCAGCCTGATCCTGCCCGACAGCACGCGACAGGACCTGGCGCGCTACACCCCCTATCTGGTGGTAGGCGTGCACCGGCTGAGCTATGGCGAACTGGCGGCCCTGTCGCAGGGGCATCTGCTGAGCACCATCACCGAACTGCGCAGCGGTCAGAACGTGCAGCCCGGTTCGGCGCGCGCCGTGTTCACCGACTCGACCGGTCAGGAAAAGGCCGAACTGACGTGGCAGCCGTCGCGTCCGGGGCTTGACCTGTTCATGCGCGCCCTGATCCCGTCCCTGCTGGTTTCGGCCGGTCTGGGGGGCGTGGCGCTGGCGCTGCTGCACCGCAGCCAGAAGACTGCGCGCAGCCTGATCGCTTCGGAAGCGCGCGCCAAGCACATGGCGCTGCACGACGGCCTGACCGGCCTGCCCAACCGCACCCTGTTCACCGATCGCCTCAATCAGGCCACCGAGCGCCTGCGCCGTCAGGGCGGTTCGGTCGCCGTCATGTGCGTCGGCCTCGACCGCTTCAAGGACGTCAACGATACGCTAGGCCATTCGGCGGGCGACGAACTGATCCGTCATTCGGCGCAAAAGATCGGCAGCATGATCCGGGCGGGCGATACGCTGGCGCGTCTGGGCGGCGACGTCTTCGTGATCATCCAGACCGACACAGACGCCCATTCCGCGGCCGCCCTGGCCAAGCGCGTGCTGGAAGGCCTCAAGGGTCAGGTCACGCTGGAAAGCGGCCCGGTCTATTCATCCTGCTCCATCGGCGTCACCCTGTTGCAGGAATCGGACATCGAAGCCGCCGAAGCCCTGCGTCAGGCCGACCTTGCGCTCTATCGCGCCAAGGAACAGGGCCGTTCGCAATACGCCTTCTTCGAAATCGAGATGGATGCGACGATCAAGCTGCGCAAACTGCTGGAAACGGGCCTGCGCGAAGCCATCCACGTCGAAGCCATCGACGTCGTCTATCAGCCGCAGGTCGATCACAATGGCCGCATCGTCGGCGTCGAGGCGCTGGCACGCTGGAGCCACCCGCAGCGCGGCCCGATCAGCCCCGCCTATTTCGTGCCTCTGGCCGAAGAGTGCGGCCTGATGATGGATCTGGGCACGCTGATCATGCGTCGCGCCCTGATCGATTCCAAACGCTGGCCGGGCCTGAAGGTGGCCATCAATGTGTCGGCGACGCAGTTGCGGTCCTCGCGCTTCCTGCCGGAACTGAAGGACATGCTGCGCGAAACCGGCGTCGAGCCGCGTTCCATCGAAATCGAGATCACCGAAGGGATGCTGCTCAACGACGATCAGCCGACGCAGAATACGCTCAATGCGTTACGTCAGATGGGCTTCTCCATCGCGCTCGACGATTTCGGCACCGGCTATTCGTCGCTCAGCTATCTGAGCCGCTACCCGGTGGACAAGATCAAGATCGACCGCTCCTTCGTCTCCAATCTGGGGGTCGATCCGGACGCCGAGGCGCTGATCCGCGCCATCATCAAGCTGGCCAAGGCGCTGCACCTCAGCATTCTGGCCGAAGGGGTCGAAACCCAGGCGCAGAGCCACATCCTGCGTCAGGCCGGCTGCGCCATCATTCAGGGCTATCTGTTCTCCAAGCCCGTGGATCGCAGCGAGATCGACATCATGATGGAAGGTCAGGCGACCTCACAGGTGACCCACATCACCAATGGCCGCTATATCGCCGGCGTACGCTAAGCCTCAGATATTCTGAAACAAAAAGCCCCGCCAGTTCGCCTGACGGGGCTTTTTTACTGACTCTGTGCCGCGGTTGGAGAACCACAGATTGCACAGATTTCACAGATTGGCGCTTCGCGCCCTTGCCCCATCAGACCCTACGCATCTGCCGGGGGAACTCGTAATCTGTGAAATCTGTGGTTTCTCAATAGCATAAGAAGCCATCCAACGACCGTCTGTGGAGAAGCCGCCCGCTCAGACCGCTTCCGGAGCCATCTCGCTTTGATTTTGCTTGGCGGCGTGGGCTTCGACCAGACCGACTATGTGCTCGATCATGTCGTCATTAGAGACCTTGTGGTCCGGCTTGCCCGCCATATAGACCATGCCTGCCCCCGCGCCACCGCCGGTAAAGCCGACATCGGTGTACAGCGCTTCACCCGGCCCGTTGACGACGCAGCCGATGATCGACAGCGACATGGGCGTGGCGATATGGGCCAGACGTTCCTCCAGCTTTGCCACCGTCTCGATGACATTAAAGCCCTGACGCGCGCAGGACGGACAGGCGATGATATTGACGCCGCGATGGCGCAGGCCCAGCGATTTGAGAATATCAAACCCGACCTTGATCTCTTCGACCGGATCAGCGGCCAGCGAGACACGGATGGTATCGCCGATCCCCGCCCACAGCAGGTTGCCCAGCCCGATGGCCGATTTGATGGTCCCGGTACGCAGAGGCCCCGCCTCGGTCACGCCGATATGCAGCGGGCAGTCAATGGCGTCAGCCAGCGCCTGATAGGCGGCGACGGTCAGGAAGACGTCCGACGCCTTCACCGAGATCTTGAATTCGTGGAAGTCGTTATCGCGCAGGATATTGGCGTGGAACAAGGCGCTTTCGACCATGGCGTCCGGGCACGGCTCGCCATATTTTTCGAGCAGTTCCTTCTCCAGCGACCCGGCATTGACGCCGATGCGCATGGAGCAGCCATAGTCCTTGGCCGCCTTGATCACCTCACGCACGCGCTCGGGTGAGCCGATATTGCCGGGATTGATACGCAGGCACGCCGCGCCGGCCATGGCGGCTTCGATGCCGCGTTTGTAGTGGAAATGGATGTCGGCGACGATGGGCACGCTGACCTGACGCACGATCTCTTTCAGCGCCGCCGTTGAGTCCACGTCCGGGCAGGAGACGCGCACAATATCGGCCCCCGCCTCTTCCAGCGCGTGAATCTGACGCACGGTGGCATCGACATCGTGGGTGCGCGTATTGGTCATGGACTGCACGCTGATCGGGGCGTCGCCGCCGACCTCGACCTTGCCGACTCTGATCTTGCGGCTTTTGCGGCGCTCGATCATGCGCCAGGGGCGGACATGCGTATGGTCACTCATCATGCACTCTGGGGATACGGGTCAATGCGCCCTATGTAAGCCTTCGACGGGCGCTTTACCAGCCGCAATTCAGGGCTGGGTCACGGGTGCCGGGTCTGTCTGGGGCGTCGCGGACGGCGTCGTCTGCGGCACGTAGGGGATGGGGCCGTCACGCGCCGGGACGTCCGCCGGAACAACCGGCGTGTTCGTGGGGGCGGCAGGCACGGCGGCGTCCGTGGGACGACCGGCCGGGCGCAGGGCCTCCATCTGCGCGTCCATCAGCTTGGCCAGCGCCGCCGCACGGGCATTGAGCTTGGAGACAGAGGTCGCGCGCTCTTCCATCACCCCGGCAAATTCGCCGTTATAATAGATTTCAAACGCCTTGGGATCGCCCACCTCGATCAGCAGGTTGACAGCACTGACCTGTGGCAGGCGATAGGCCTCACCCGGCCCCAGTTGCCGCGCGAAATAGACGCGCTTGTCCGTACCCGTAAGCACCAGATTGACGCTGCGCTGGGCCTGAATCGTCACCATGGAATCGACTGGCGTTGCGCCAAAGACCGCCCCGCGCGGGTTGAAGGCCTTGCGCATCTGAAGCGGCACGCCCACCGTCGCCAGGGGGTTCTGCTCGGCGCGTTCGGCGTCGATGGCGGCAAAGCCCTCCTCAAGCCCCGGCGTGTAATAGGGCACGGGCAGGTCCTGATCCTTGGGCGCCGGGGCCGCTTGCGTCAGCACCAGCTTGTCGCGCACCAGCGGCACGCCCGGCGCCCATTTCTGCGGCGTCGTATCGGCCGACGGCGCGTGATGCCCGCCCCAGCCCGGCGTGCGCTGAAACAGGTTCCACGCCACCACCGCCAGCACCAGCGCCAGCGCCAGCCCGCCATAGAGGCGATAGCTGGGGCGCAGGTCTTCAAAGGCGGCCCCTACGGGGGCCCGCAGCTTGTCCGACTGCGCCGGGTCGGCAAACGAGCGCTTGAACAGATCGGCCAGGCTTTCTTCGTCCAGCCCCAGCGCCTTGGCATAGGCCTTGACGAAGCCGATGGAAAAGGCGCGCGAGGGCAGGCGGTCATAGGCGGCTTCTTCAAGCGCCTCCAGATAGCTGCGCCGCACGCGGGTGATATCGGCCATATATTCCAGCGAAAAGCCTTGCGCCTCGCGCGTGCTGCGCAGGATGTTGCCGAGCGTTTCCGGATCGCTGGCCAGCGCCTCCGCCTGACCCTGCACGCGCCCACCGGCCAGCACCTGACCCTGCGCGCGCACCGCCGCGTCGCGCTCAGCCGTCAGGAACAGGCCCGTATAGGCCTCGTCCTCAAGAACCGTGATATTGTCCTGTGCACTCATCAGACTTCGGCAAATCCTGCACGCTGTTCCCCCCAGCGTAATGAAAAAACCAAACCACAGCGCCCGTCCCAAATCAATACGTAAGGCTTTTGGGAACAAGGCTTTCTGTCTTTTGTGACCGCCTGTGCAAAAGCGTTGCCGAACGCCCCAACACAGCTTAGAACACAGGACTTTGCTGTTTGAACGGAGTCGCTCATGCCTGCCGCCTTTGACGATTTGTGGATTGGTCAGGTCGCCTCGATCGGCGCGGGCGTCGTCTCCCAGAGCGATCTGGAACAGTTCTGCGCCACCTATGCGCCGTCGTGGAACACGCAGGACGGCCTGCCCGATGCGCTGATCTTTGCTTTGTGGTCAAAGCTGGAGCAGGAAGCGGCCGCGGGCTGGCCGCAGACGAAACGACTGGCCGTCGATGCGCTGCGCTGGTCGCGCAATCCACCGCCGGGCGAACTGCTGCGCGGGCGTCTGACCATTATGGGCAAGGACGCGGTGGGCGACACTAAGGGCGTCGTCATCGCCCAGCACGACCTGCTCGACGAAGCCGGACGTCTGGTCTTTTCATGCCTGACGCGCTCGGTGTTTCAGCGCAATCCGCCGCCTGTTGGGTAAGGTTTTCGCCACGAAAAGCACGAACATATGGCGCGAAGCGCCCGACCAGACAGCACGCCGCAACACTGAAAAACGGCCCTACGGGCCATAGCGGTTTACCAGCCTTTTCGTTTTTTTCGTGGCCAATGAAAAAACCCCGGAAGCCGAAGCCTCCGGGGCTTGTCGTTTCAAACCGAAAACGCTTAGTTGACCGCCGGGGCCGACTGATTGCGCTCGATGGTCAGGGCGATCAGCTTGTCCCAGGCCAGCAGCGAGATCAGGTGCGCGTAGATGTGCATCAGGGCGCCGTTGTCACGCAGCTCAACCAGCTTGTCGGCCGGCAGCTTGGCCAGCTTTTCTTCATCGACCGCGAAATATTCGGCGATCTTTTGCGGCTCACCCTGCGAACCGTCCGGATTGGCCGGGCGATAGATGGTTTCGCGCGGGGCCAGGAGGTCCAGATCCTTCAGCAGGTTGACGAAAGATTCGGTGCGCAGGCGCTCGTTTTCGAAGTCCGAGCAGAACTGCATGGCGTTTTCGACGAAGGCCGACGGCTTGCCGCCTTCGAAGAAGGGCACGTCCGGATTGTTGGCGGTCACCACCGGCGAGGAGGTATCCACGCACAGGATCATGCGTTGTTCCTGTTCGTCATTGGCAAAGACGAAGGGATAACGACGGGCAAAAGCCGGCAGGTAGGCGTCCGGGCGGAAGACGCCTTCGGGGGACACGAACATGTTCTGACCGGCGGCCAGACCCATGGCGGCCACCGGCATACGCGCTTCGCCGATGAAGACGATGGGGTAGCTCAGCGAAGCCGCCGGGAATTCCGCCACGGTCAGCGGCACCACATTGGTTTCAGCGACAAAGGCGTGCGGCGTCGGCGAAGCGCTGATGCCGAGATTGCCGTGGGCTTCAACGCTCAGGGGTTCCGGAGTCTTGTAAAACAGCACGTTCCCTGTCAGCGCGCTTTGTTGGTCTTGAGCCTGTTCCATGATCGCTCTTTGTAGTGGTAAAAACTGAGGAGTTTCGCTTCTAGCCCATGCCTGCGGGAAAGCGCAAGCGGCACGTTCAGGCAGGCGAGTGCAAAGGCCGCAATTCGCGCAAAAACCGGCACCTGCGGGTATTTTAGCGCGCAGGAACCCCGGAAGTACGGGCTTCCGGGGTTCCGCGCCGTGATCCTGCACCGATCCGTCAGAATCGGTAGGTCAGACCGGCGCGCAGATTGCGACCAGCACCGACAAGTATATCCTTCTGCACCGAAGTGTGCTCGCGGATTTCCTCGTCAGTCGCGTTACGCAATTCGGCGAAGACTGATACCTTGGGATTGATCCAGTAAGACCCGAAGACATTGACGGCCGTGTAGACATCGGTTGGGGTTTCGAACGCCGCCAAATGCGTGTCCGCCGCGGCTACATGCCGGACTTCGAGATGGCTTTTCCAGCGTTCACCTTCGTAGCCCAGGGTGGCCGTCAGCGCCGAAGGGGCAATACGAGCAATATCGCCCAGATCGCTCTTGCCGCGAACATAGTCATAGGCCAGATCAAGACGCACAGCCTGAGCGCCACGGCTCCACAGGTTCACGCCGCCTTCCAGTTCAAAGCCCCAGAAGTCAGCGTCAGTCTGCACGTAGCGATAGACCGGCAGGCCGTCCTCGTTGTCACCCGTTGGACGCAGGTCAATGAAATTGTCGAAACGGCTGGAATAGAGGTGGGCGTCAAGGCTGAAAGCCGAATGGCTGTCCATCTGCCAGTGGCCGGTGGCCTCTACGCTGTAGCCTGTCTCCGATTTCAGAGCTGCATTGCCAATTTCATAAGCCCCTGTACCGGCGTGCGGGCCATCGGCCAGCAATTCAACATCAGAAGGGGCGCGTTCAGAGCGCGTCACACTCAGACCAAAAAAGGCATGATCGGAAGGTTTCCAGAACCCGCCCAGCGAACCCGACAGGTTGTCGAATGCCTTTGAGAAACCTGCGGAAGTGATCTCCTTGCGGTCACCCCGCAGGCCGCCTTCGATGCCCCAGGCGCCCCTGTCGAGACGCGACTGTGCATAGGTGCCGAATTCTCGCGTCGTAGAAGACGGCACAAAGGCCTCGGCTCCGATCGCCTCAAAATGGCGTTCGAGGACATTGAAACCTACCGCGCCAGAGACATCGCCCATCTTCTGGCGGATCAGGTTCACGCGCGCCTCATATCCGTCAGAGAGAAAGCGCGTGCCGACCTCCTCGCCTTCGAACTCGGTATGTTTATAATCCGTGTAGCCCGCATCCGCCGTCAGCTTGTTGAAACCCGCAAAGGCGATATTGAGCGATGAGCGGACATCGTAACGCGTCTGCTTCAGGCCGATGGTCACCGGGCCTTCTTCCTCATGCGCGTGGTCGTCACCCTCTTCGTGATCAGACGCGTCTTCAGCATGGCTATGACCGGGCACGCCGTAGGTCGT
>NZ_JAIWNX010000159.1 GCF_020217185.1 Asticcacaulis sp. | reverse complement strand
ATCGGTATGCTTGACACTCAGGCCCGCAAAGCCAAAGTCACCCACATAGGACAAGCCAGCCCCATAGGCGCTCAGATCAACAGCCGAATTTTCCTGACGATCGCGCGTATCGGGTTCCTCCCCTTCGGCGTCGGTCAGCCGACGGGACTCCGGACCTACGGGCGTTTCGTAATCATCACTCTTGCGCTTGAGGGCGTCGGCGGTGAAAACCCAAGGCCCCTGCCCTGTCTTTACATTCAGCCCAAGCTGCTTGCCATTATCAACACTGGAGGCCTGTGCCGTAAAGCGGCCCTCAACACCATCCTTGGCCGGGGCCGACGCAATACGATCGTCGATGATGTTGACAATGCCGCCGATGGCGTTGCCGCCATAGATAAGGGCCGAAGGGCCACGCAGAACCTCTATACGCTGGGCCTCGACCGGATCGGTCCCTGTCGCGTGGTCGGGCGACACGGCTGAGGCATCAATGGCCCCCATGCCGTTGTTGAGCAGCAGAACACGAAACCCGTCAAGGCCACGGATCACCGGACGGCTGGCACCAGGTGCGAAGGCAGACGAGCGCACGCCCGGCAGGGTGGCCAGCATATCGCCAAGACCCTCAGCCGGCTTCTGGTCGATAGTGCTGCGGGTCAGTACATCGACATTGCTCATCAGGGCGTCTTTCGACACACCATAGGCCGTACCGGTCACGACGATCTCCGTTATGTCCTCGTCTTTCTGAGGTGTCGGAGACGAACTCTGCGCCAGAACCGGGGTGACGGCGACCAGCGCGGCAAGGCTGACGGTCAGGGTGAGAACCATACGGGTTTGCATGGGGGAGGCTCCCGAAAAAAGCGGACGGCCACACACAAAGGCCGTACCGGACCGGTATCTGTTATGTAATAACATAAACAGTGTCAAGCCGTCATTGCGAAATGTCGCGAGTCTGCCTAAGTTATAGCCATGTCACACGCCTGCGGCCACGATCACGACCACGTCCACACCCTCGATAGCGGGCGCATCGACGCGCGCCTGAGCGAAGCCCGACGCCTGTGCGAAGCGCAGGGTGAGCGCATGACCGCGCCGCGCCTGCGCACGCTGGAGCTGATCCTCAGCGAAAATGCCCCGGTTAAGGCCTATGATGTCATCGACCGCTTCCACCCCGACGGGGCTGCCAAGCCGCCGACTGTCTATCGCGCGCTGGCCTTTCTGGAGCAGATGGGGCTGATCCACCGCATCGAAAGCCTGAACGCCTTCGTCGCCTGTCAGGGCCACGCCGACGGCAAGGCCGTGCAGCCGCACGCCGCCGCCTTCCTTTTGTGCGACTGCTGCGGCAGCAGCGAAGAGGTGGCCGTCAGCCTGCCCGAAATCGACCAGCAGGCCTCGGCCAGCGGCTTTGAAACGCGCCGGGTGACGCTGGAAGCGCGCGGCCTGTGCAAGGCCTGCCGCTAAATCATTATGTTTTCTGCAAAAACATAATGGCTTAGCCTTTGTTTTGCCCCTCGCCGGGCGGTGGCTACGCCACCTTGGCCGCCGCCTCAATGGCGGCTTGAGCGCAATGATTCCAGTAGAAATCATTGCGCCCCCAAATGTCGCATGAAACGACCACGAGATATTTTTTCGCCCCGCGACCCAGCGTAGAGCAAGTTTTCACCATTTGGCTTCAGGGTCAGGGGGACACGCCTGCCCTCCTCACCGCTCGCTCCCTTCACGCCCTGTCCGGACGCTCCCTTGCCCCTTACGCAGTCAGCCGCCACCTTACAGACCATTGATCCGCGTTCCCTGCGCACGATCATCGAGCTGCACCACAAATACAAGACGATGAAGCCGGGCGGGCAGCTGGCCAATCTCGCCTATATCGACCTGAGCGGGGTCAATCTCGAAGGGATGGACCTGTCCGATGCCGTCCTGACCGGGGCCTGTCTGCGCGGCGCGGCGCTGCGCGACGTCAACCTCAGCCGCGCCAATCTGTACGGATGCGATTTGCGCGAAGCCGATCTGCGCTTCGCCGTGCTCGACCGCGCCGATATGCGCGGGGCCTGTTTGAGGGGAGCCAATCTCACCGGGGCCAGCCTGACGCGCTGCGACCTGCGCGAAGGCCAGATCGCCTTCAAGGATGAAAAGCACGGTCTGCGCCTGATGAAGCACGAAAAGCGCGCCGGCGAACTGGACTACGCCATCCTCTCCGGGGCGGACCTGTCGGGCGCGCGCCTGACCGGCGCCGGGGCCATATCCGCCGATTTCCGCGATGCCCAGCTCGAAGGCGCGGTCTTAAGCCACGCCAAGCTGCGCAATGCCTCGCTGGAGGGGGCCAACCTGTCGGCGGCGGACCTGTCGTCCGCCGACCTGTCCGGGGCCTCATTAAAAGGGGCGGTGATGGTCGGGACCCAGACCCAGGGCATGACCACCAAGGATACCGACATGTCGGATATTCTGGGCGAACCGATCAGCGTCTTCATTGACGATGAACCGCTCGATGACCTGCTCGACGCCTATGAGGCGTGGTGCCGCAGCGGGGGGCAGGAGGGCGCGACGCAGGATTTCAGCGGGCTCGATTTTCGCAGCGCCACCACCCTGATCGGCCGCAAGCTGACGGCGGCCAACATGGCCGGCGCCATCCTGTACGGCATGGACCTCTCCGGGGCGCAGCTACAGGGGGTCAATCTCTCCGGTGCAGACCTGCGCATGGCCGACCTGTCCGGGGCCGATCTGAGGGGGGCGCGCCTGATCGGGGCCCGCCTCACCCGCGCCACGCTGGACCGGGCCAATCTCTCGCCCCTGTCGCTGGGGGGTGACCGCACCCTGCGTGCCGATCTGACGCGGGCCACCCTGACCCACGCCAGCCTGCGCCACGCCGACCTGACGCGGGCGCGGCTTCTGGAGGCCGAAATGGCGCATGTCCGCGATCAGGGCTGCACCTACACGCTGGCGGAAAGATAAGTCGCTTTTATAACCACCCTTTGAGGCGGAACCACACCAGCGGCCCGACCGCTGAGGCGATCATGGCCAGCACCACGAGCGGGTACGCCCACGGCACGTGCAGTTCGGGCATGAATTCGAAATTCATCCCATAGAGCGAAGCGATCAGGGTTGGCGGCAGAAAGGCCACCGAGGCCACCGAGACGATCTTGATGGTCGTGTTCTGCTCCAGATTGATTACCCCCAGCGCCGCGTCGTGCAGATAGGCGATATTGCCCGACACAAAGGCCGAATGATCGTTCAGCGAGGCCACGTCCTTTTCCAGCGTGCGCAGCTTGTCATGGAAGGCATTGAAGCCCGTCTCGTCCGCTCCGACCAGTTCGCGATCCAGCGCCCGCGCAAACAGCAGTAGCCGGCCAAAGGAGACGAGGCTGTCGCGGATGCGCGCCGTGTCCGACTGACAACGGCCCAGTTCGCGCAGGACTCGCTCCAGATTGCGCCCGCGCTTGGGCGCGAAGATACGCCCGGAAATCTCATCCACCGTGGCCGACGCCTTTTCCAGCAGGTCCGCCGTGCGGTCGATCAGCACCTCCAGCAGGTTGGCCAGCGCTTCGTGTGCCCGATCGCAGTTTTCCGGATGGCGCACCGTGCGTTCGGCAAAGATGCTGAACGATTTGGGGTCGATATAGCGAATGGTGATCAGGTGCTGACGGTGCAGGACGAAGGTCACCGGCCCCGATTGCAGGTGGTCGAAGCCACCGTAAAAAGCTACCAGCGCCGTCATGAAGGCCGCGCCGTCTTCGAGATAGAGGCGCGACGAAAACTCGATCTCCTGCATGTCCTCGCGCGTCGGCAGGTTCAGCCCGACGACGCCTTCGACATAACGTTCTTCCTCACGGTCCGGATTGTAGAGGTCGATCCACACCCCGTCCGGCGTAATCTCGCACCAGCCGGCCTCGTCCCCTGCCCCTTCGGGCGGCACCACGGTAAAGGCCCCGTCCGGGGCCGCGTCACGGCTATAGATGTTCAGCATGGGGCCTCTCACAGATCATTCCTGAATAGGCCGCTTTGCGTCGCCCTGACAAGTCAAACGCCGCTGGCGGGACCAGCGGCGTTGCAAACCTTCAGACAAAAAGAACCGGCTCAGGCCTTGGTCTTCTCTGTCTTCTTTTCGGATTTTTTGGCCTCGGCTTCGGCGACCTTTTTGGTCCCCGATTTGTCAGCCTTATCAGCCTTGGCGGTTTTGGAAGTCTTTGCGGCCTTGTCGTCCGCTTCGGCGACGGCCTTCTTGCCCGACTTCGGCGCGGCCTTGGCGCTCTTGTCCGCCTTGGCGTTGTCGGCGACCTTGGTCGTCTTGTCGCCCTTGTCTGTCTTGGTCTTTGATTTCGCCGCCGGAGCCTTGTCGGCATCTTTATCAGCGACGGCCTTTTCGGTGGAGGTCTTCGTCTTGCTCGCCTTGGCCTTATCCGCGGCCTTGGCGTCCGGCTTCACATCGGCGGGCTTGGGCGCCACCGCATCGTCCGCCGTCGCGGAGGCCAGCGCCTGACTGCGCGGCGCTTCGACATCGGTGGTCAGGGCATTGACCAGAGCCTTATTGCTGGTCTTGGAGGACGTCTTCTGCGCCACCTTGTCGAACGCAGACGGCTTCTTGACGGTCGGCTTGTCGAGCACCTGCGTGACGAGGTTTTCCCCCATCTCCTGACCCTTCTGGGCCGCCTGATAGATAAAGCCATAGGTCGGATAGACCGTGGTGCCCACATCGGCGATCGGGCCGTACCACACCTTCACCTTGCTCCAGTCGCCCTTGTCCGAGACATCGACGACGGTGACGTCTTTTTCGACCTGACCACGGCGGCCACCGATGGGCGACCAGTTGGCGTGGGTGATCTGAATGACGCGATCAGTAATAACCTGAGAGACGACGGCCACGTGGCCCAGTCGCATCTTGCCCTGCGGACGGAACACCAGAACCGCCCCGGCCTTCGGTGCCTGACCCTTGTCGTATTTGCCCGAAGCGCCTTCCCACCACGTCCAGGCGTCACCGAAAATGTTCATACCCGTGATCGACCGGGCGAAGGTGACGCATTGCCAGTAGGGGGATTTCTTCTCAGCGGCCTGCGCGCCCACGGCGCCAAACGCCAGAGTCGCCGACAGGGCCAATACGCTTAGTCTTTTCAGCACACGAGCACTCCATTTGGGGCCTGATCGAGGGGCCTTTGCGGCGGTCCTCTTAGGGGTCTTACAGGGGGTGGCTGCGGGTGAAAAAGATCAGCTAAAACGCCCGCAACATTTACTTGTAGAGGTTTGATACATAACTCAGCGGCATTTACAAAGCCTTTATTTTCCAAATCGTGGTAAATTTCCCACATCCGGACGGGCCGTGCCTGAGGATGTTGCAAAAAAGTTGTTAAACATCAGTTAACTATAAATTCGGGGCGCGGGCGAAAAAAAACGAGCGTCTTTTCGCCGCACGCGGGAAAAGACGCTCGAATTATGGGGTTTCGTCCGCTTACGGATGAGAGCGGAGCAAACTGATCTAACGCGCCAGGCGGTAAGCGAGTCGATAGCGCAGCCGGTCCCCCAGATGGCGCACGACATGGCGCATCGGCAGTTCGACAATGTGATGGCCCAGCATGGCGACGGGGATAATGGCGATCAGGCCCACCGTCCACCACAGCAGCGGCAAAGGCGCATCCCCCGTACCCAGCACCATCCCCATCACATTGAGATAGACCCATTTCCATGGCACATAGACCATGTACATGGCGAACGACACTTCGCCGAGATAGACGAGCACGGGGTTGCCCATCACGCCGCCATTACCAAAGCGCGACACGCACAACAGCATCAGACCCAGCATCGGCACGATCAGGGCGTCGATCTTCAGCCACGAGGCCGCAGCAATGACGATCAGGCTGGAGGCTGCCGCCCCCATCAGCGCCACCTGCGGCGTCAGCTTGCCCGACCGCCACACCAGATAAAGTGCGCAGCCCAGCATGAAGGTCGGCACGATACGCAGCGCCCCCCAGAAGACGGTGGCCGAGGTCAGCTTGAAGCCCATAAAGGCTTCAAAAATCATATACAGGCTGACGAGGAAGGTGACCGACAGACCGACAGCCAGCCACGGACGGGCGCGCATCGACCACGCCACCGTGCCGAAGATCGGGAACAGCAGATAGGCGAACCATTCCGCTGAAATCGACCACGAAGGGTGGTTGAAGGACGCTTCCGGCGCCAGACCCCAGGCCTGCACGAGGAACAGATGCGCCGGCAGGGACGGCCAGTTGACCAGATTCTTGTCAACGCTCATGCCTTTCAGCGTCGCGGCCCCCCACAGCAGGATAGCAAAACACAGCGTCGCCAGATGCAGCGGATAGACGCGCGCCAGCCGGTTGACGATGAAAGACCCGTAGCGGAACCGCCCTTCCCCCAGCGACGTCATATAGACGTGGCTCAGAATGAAACCCGACAGGATGAAGAACAGATCGACCCCCAGATAGCCCTTTTCGATGATACCGATGGGGATGGCCCCTTCGAGCGCCGACCAGTAGCTGTAGAGGATCACCCACACCGCCGCAAAGAAACGCAGCGAGGTCAGCGGCCGGATATTGTCGGCTGCGGCCTGGGAAACGGCGGCGCGAATGGGTGTCGTCATGGGCGGGTTCCTGTGCGGGGTGTCCTGAAATAAACCAGTCAGGCGAATTTTGACGAAGCCCTGCACGTCATATGCCACTCACGCACGAAGAAGGCCCTGCGGCACACACTGCCACAGGGCCTTTAAGAAGCCGTGAAATCAGAAGGCTTACTTGCGCTTCCAGTTGCCGGAATCGTCCTTGTAATATTCCCCGGTTTTGACCTTTGGGAAGATCACATTGTTGTAGGCCGAGGCCCCGGCGGCGGCCGGAGAGACGCCATTCTTGGCAGCGGCTTCGGCATAGACGCGGGCACGGCCGGCATTGATCTCATCGACGGCGGCCTTGGTGGCGGCGTCGGCTGAGTCCTTGACGAGGCCCAGATAGCCGTCGGATTGCTCGCCCACCGTACCGGCGGCCTTGGCGGCATCGACGGTCGCCTTGGCGGCGGATTGGGCGTAGGCCGGGGCGTTCAGGGCGATACCGGTAGTCAGCACGGCCGACGACACGACGACGGCGCTGAGGATCGAAAACAGGGTCTTTTTCATAGCCAAATTCCTCAGAACAGGTCCGGATTTTGTTTGACGAGGGCCTTCACATCCTCATCCAGCGAGATACGCACATTGGCGTCAAGCTTGGCGTAGATGGTGATGGGATCGACCTGAAGGCGAACCGTCGGCGTGCAGGCCGCGGTGAGCGCTACACCGGCCAGACACAGGACGGCCACGCCCGCGCGGGCGACAGGGGATTTCAACATGAAGGGCTCCACAGCAAGAGATCATGACGTCTGGATATCAGCTATAAGCTGAACCGGGCCTGAATGACAGAGACATTCTACCTCTGTCTATTGAGCATAATTGTGTCAGCGAGAGCGCCCTGCGTAACGGGCCTTATTTGAGCTTCGACCAGTCGAAGCCACCCCGTTTTTGCACCTCGAAATAGTCCTTAAGGAACTCATCGAGATTGTAATTCACATCCAGATTGAGATTGACCTTGGTATCGGAGGGCAGGTCGATAGGCTTTTGCGTCCAGGTGCCGCGCAGATAGTCAATCAGGCCGATCTTCGCCTCCCGGCGCTGCGGCGGATCATAGCGTCCGACGATGCGGAAGTTGAAGTTCAGCCGCCCCTTGTCATCCGTATTCACCGCCGCTGACAGTTCCTCATAGGCCAGATGCTCCATCGCCTGATAGGCAAGGCCTTCGACGATATTTGGGGCCGGATCGGGCGTCGGGGCCACCGGGACGGCAGCCTTATCGGCGTTGCTGACCGTCCCGCCCTCAGCCGCCACCGCGGTCACCGCGTTGCGGCGGATCGAGACACGGCCCGGCCCTTCGCCCAGCAGATAGCCCTTACGCACACTGAGCTTACCGCCATTCAGTTCAAACGGCAGCTTGCCCGACACGAAGCCAGTAAATTCAGCGTCCTTGGCGAACGGGCTTGAGGCCACCACCTTGCCGAAATCGACCTTGTCAAAGCTCAGTTCGCCCTTGAGCGGCTTGGTTGTATCGAACGGCACGTCCATCGGGGCCAGGGCGAAATCGCCGCCGTCGCTGGTGACGCGCGCGCTTTCGAGCTTCAGATACTCCCCCGCGAACTGCACCACCGCCCGCACGTCTTTCAGTGGCACGACGCTGGTGACGTTGCGGATCGTCAGGGTCTGACCTGGCGCCGATTGCAGCGGAGCCAGAGAGGTAAAGTCAATGCGCCCGTTCAGGCCCTCGACCAGACCCGCCGGGCCGGTAAAGCCCATCTCATTGAGCGTCAGCACGCCGCCTGAGGTCGAACCGTCCGGCGACCAGCCGACAAACCCCTTGAAATCGACGCGGCCCGTGGTGTCGCGCTGCACTACTCCCGCCACCATCGGCGTCAGGTCGAGCGGTTGCAGTTTTTGCGGTGCGAAGGTCAGGTTCGTCGCAGTTAGATCAGCGCGGCCCCGGCCACTGGCCACGTCCGAGGTCAGTCTGATCTCGGCCAGAGGTCCACCAGCGCGCGCCTGCACCGCCGCATCGGCTGAGGTCACAGCCAGCTTGCCGTCCAGCGTCCTGCGGCCCTGCGCTATGTCTCCGGCGATCAACACCGGATGGAAACGCGGCGCGTCGAGCGCGTCGGTGGCCTTCAGGGTTTTCAGCGCCACCGTAAAGCCCAGTCCCTCGGCATCCGCGAAGCTGCTGGCCGTAAAGGCCCCCTCGCCGCCCGCCAGTGCCACCTGATAGTCGGGCGCGGCGGCGGTAAAGCTGTCGAAACGGCCTTCGCTACGCCACTGCCCCCCAGTCATCGTCAGGATGGGGGCCGTCGTCGGGCACAGGCGGGTGGTCACCGCGGTCAGGCGGCCGCCAATATCGGCGCGGTCAGCGGTAAAGGGCACGCAGTCATCAAGGCGCACCTGCAACAGGCCCGCCGCACTATAGACGAAACGGCCATTGGCCCTGGCCTGCGCCCCATAGACGGGCGCGAAGTTGAAACCGGCCTCAAGGCTCAGGCGGCCATCCAGCGCGCCCTGCGCGCCGAAACCAAAGTCCGACACCCGCGCCTTGAGCACCGGCAGGGTTTCGCCGCTCGTCACAATATTAAACGTGCTGCGCGCATCGCTGGCGATCAGGGCGGACGCGCCCTCGGTCGTCAGGCGGATCTCGCCGCCATCGAGCGGACGGATCAGCACCGGCTTGCCCGGACGCACGGCGAAGCGGTGGCGGTTGCCCTGCCCGGTCAGCGACACGCGCACAGTATCGGCCGACAGACTGAAACGGTCGGCGGCGCGCAGCAGAGACACCATCAGGTCCGGGCCCGGCGGCGGTGCGGGCACCGGCGGTATGCCGTCCGGCAGGCGGGCATTGGCGGCGTCAAAGGCTACACGCCCCTCGGCCAGAGCCCTGGCGCGGTCGGCGGCCAGCGCGCCCATGCCGCGATAGCTGCCCTGGCGGCCGTTCACATCGGTGGTCAGGGCGATCTCATAAGCGTCTGGCCCTAAGCGCCCCGTGCCGTCCAGCCGCGCGGTCACGTCGGCGAGGCTCAGATCACCCTGCGCGGCGCGGGCGGCCACGGCGCGGCCTTCAAAACTGAGGTCTGTGCCTTCGGAGCCGTGCGCCAGCGAAAACCCGGAGAGGTCCAGCGCCGCGTCGTTGAGCGACAGGGCGTCCTGCGTAAAAGCCCCGGCCCTGACGCTCAAGGGGCCGTCCAGCGTCAGGGCCGAGGCCGCATCGAGCGCCAGATCGCTGCGCAGCGTCATATCCTGCGCCGTCACCCGAAGCGCGCGGCCCTGCATCGTGCCGCTGGTGACACCGTCCAGCGTCGCCATCACCTGCGACGTGCCCGAAAAGGCCACGCGCGTATTTTCAAAATCCACCCGGCCATTGAGACCTATGGTGCTGTCGAGGCCCTGTATCGAAGCCGCGCCCTCAATGGCCTCGGCGCGCACAGCCAGCATACCGCTGATCACGCCATCAAAGGCCGACAGGGGCGATTTGCGCGA
>NZ_JAIWNX010000158.1 GCF_020217185.1 Asticcacaulis sp. | reverse complement strand
CGCGCCCTCCGACAGGCGACGATAGGGCAGGCGCAGATCAAGGTCGGCGTGCACGCCGCTCAGGCGCGGCAGCGGATCACCCAGTTCGGCATCGGGCGCGCGCGCCGCCGGGAACAGCAACTCCGCCGCAGACAGGTTGGCGTCGATGCGTAGGGCCTCACCGGCATCGGCGTCGGGTTCGGCCTGAATGCGGATATGGCCGTCGGAAAGCTGCCCCTGCAATTGGGAGCCGTTCAGGGCGCCGGGGATCAGGGTGGCATTCAGCGCCCGCAGGCGACCCTCTTTCAGGCTGAGCCCGCCAGTGGCCGCGACTGTGCCATAGTCGGTCCGCACGCGGATGCGCGCCTCTTCGACCAGAATCTCTTCCGGCAAGGGACCGCCGCCCCCGCCCCCGCCGCCGCCTTTCAGCAGCCGGTCCAGACGCCCGAAGCCCAGCCCTTTTTTATCATAGGAAAAGCTCAGCTCCGGCTTGACCAGATGGATGCGTTTGACGCGCGTGAGCGGCTGCCCCAGCCGCCACAGGTTCAGCTCATAATCAATGTCGAAGCGTTCGATCTTCAGGTCGGGCCGCCCAGCTTCACCCAGCACGATGCGGCCGGACACATGGTCCAGACTTAAGCTGTCGATGCGCAGCTCAGACGGGATATCGTTGGAACGCAGCCACCCTTGCGCCACTTCGCGGGCAATGTCCTTACGCGCCGCATAGGCGATGACACCCACCGCCGCCGCGCCCCACAGGGTCAGCAGCAGCCAGCCGCCCGCCTTCAGATAGCGCTTGCGTTTACCCGGACCCCCCGGTCCGCCAGAGGCGGTGCCGCCCCTTTGGCCGCCCCCACCGCCGCCTTTCGGGCGCGGCGCAGGGGCGTCGTTTCCGTTGCTGACCGCACGGGTAAAACTCGACTGGGGCGGCAGCCGCACAGGAAACAACAGCTCACCTCCATCCTCAGGCGCATCGGTCAGAATGTGGGTGCGCAACGGATCAAGCTCTCACGGGATCAACGGTTGGACAAAAGGTTCAGGGCAGCATTATGGCACGCAACTCTTAAAAAAACGGCGCATAACCGATTCTTTTTCTTACCGTATCCGGAACATTACGGCCCCTTTATCGGCCACCCGGTGCGTTTTTTGGTCGCGCGTTACGCAAAGTGATAGCGTCAGCACCTCACCCGCCTCATGGCGTCCCCTGTCGTAAAAAACCCATAAATGCGCCCTGAAAGGGCCGGTTTAAGCCGGATATTAACCTTCGACCTCTAATTGGGACAGGTCCTTTTGTGTCCCTTCGACCGGAAAACGGCGATATGTGAGGCGGCCGCCGCCTCATTTTCGCCCCATTTCGGCGTATGCAGGGGCGTTAACACTTTCAAATTCGCGCCTGCGGCATATTGTCGAGGCGCACATTCCCTGAAACAGGGAGATACAGGCTAACTGGGCGGCGGAGAAAACGGCTCCGTTTTGAGTAGAGCCCGCGTTGTGTAAACCTCGTATACCGTTTTTGGATCGTAATGGCTCAACTCGACCCTCGCCGCCAACCTGTGCGCCTGACCCCGATGGTGCTGGTCTCTGCGACCGCCCTGACGGTGGCCACCCTGGTCTGGCGCGTTTATCAGCCGCTGCCCAGCACGCTGCCGACCCTTGACCCCAGTGCGACCCTGGCGCTGGAAACCCGCGCTCTGGCCGAAGCCGCCGCGCGTCCGGGCTTCACTCAGCCGGTCAATGTGCAGATCATGGTGCGCGCCGGCGAAACCCTCACTCAGGCCCTGACCCGCTCGGGCGTCTCCTCGACCGAGGCCAATGCCGCCGTGTCGCTGCTGTCGCAGGCCTTTGATGTGGTCAATGTTGGCAAGGGGTTAAGCCTTCAGGCCGCCATTGCCCGCCCCGAAAACGGCCGTTCCCCGGCGCAGCTTCTGGGCCTGACCGTGCGCACCGGCCCGGCCAAGCAACTGACCCTGACCACCAGCCACGACGGTTCAATGCGCCTGCGTGCGCTCGAAGAATCGGTGCGCGATGAGCGCCGTGTCGCCATTGGCACCATCGACGGCTCGCTGATCACCTCGGCCACGGCGCTGGGCGCCACGCCGAACGTCACCGGTCAGGTGCTCAAGCTGTTCGCGCACAAGATCGACTTTGAACGCGACATCCAGCCGGGCGACACCTTCAAGCTGGTGTTTGACCGCAAGGTCACCGAAAGCGGCCGCGTCGTGGAATCCGGCAATCTGCTCTATGCCGAAATCAGCGCCAAGGGCCACATCACACGCTTCTATTCCTACAAGCGTCAGGGTGATAAAGAGTCGCAATTCTTTGACGATACGGGCAAGAATATCAAAGGCTTCCTTCTGGCCACACCGGTCGCGGCGGCCCGCACCTCGTCCGGTTTTGGTATGCGTCGCCACCCGATTCAGGGCTTTATGAAGATGCACACCGGCATCGACTTTGCCGCCGGTACGGGCACCCCCATCTACGCCGCCGGTGACGGCGTCGTGGCCGATGCCAAGTGGTGGGGCGGCTACGGGCGCTGGGTGCGCGTGTCGCACAATAATGACTGGGCCACCGGCTATGCTCACATGTCGCAGATCAAGGTCCGCCCCGGTCAGCGCGTCAAGCAGGGCGAACTGATCGGCTATGTCGGCTCGACCGGCAATTCGACCGGTCCGCACCTGCACTTCGAAGTGTGGTACAAGAACCGCCCGATCAATCCGAAAGACGCCAAGGTGCCGCAGGGCACCATTCTGGCCGGTCAGGACCTCGTGGCCTTCAAGGCGCGCAAGCACGAGCTGGACACCATGATCGCCATGGCCGACCTCAAGCGCACGCAGGACAATCTGCCGTCTCAGGCGCTGGCCATGAAGACCACGCCGTACAAGTACGAAGACTCCGGCGCGGCCAACAAGCTGGTCGCCAAGACGGAGCGCAAGAACATCCCGCTGCGCCCGGCACTGTCCACCAGCCGCGGCAGCCAGTAACAGACAAAAAAAGCCCGGTTCTGCCGGGCTTTTTTAGTGCGCTTGTCCTAAGTGACTTGGTCGCGCAAGTTGACTGAAACAAGTGCGGTTAAGCTGAATCGTATAAGCACCTCCCCTGAAATCAGGGGAGGCGCTATAGCGAAATGTCGTTTCCAGCTAAAATCATCGCGCTATCCTTTAAACACGGTTTTTGTAATATTTGAGCAACTCAAGCTCGTGCAACCTTTGCCGCAGCACCGTCAGCATGGCATCAGTTTCAAGAGGCGTCAGACCGCTTTCCTCAAACCCGGCTTCTGCGCCCTCTATCATCGCTCTCAAGTTTTCGGCCTTCTGATCTCCGCTCAGCCCCTCGCTCTTCCACTGGGCCTCATATTCCGCCAGCTTTCGGCGCGCCACCTCACCGGCTTCGTATGCGTAATCTGGCGCTACAAATAGCCCTGATACAGGAGCAGCCATCGAAATTTTTGACCTCCACAACCATACCTGCCACGCCCACAGAAGCGCCGGAAAAACGAAGTGCGAAACCATCACCCATCCGCTTGGCAGGTAAGCCTCGTCCAGATAGTCACCGACCCGAAAGCAGGCATAGATGGGGAAAGCAATCATCACAGCCCATCGCAGCCACTGCGTATTTTCGGCAAACTCACGCGACAAGCCGAACCAAAGACCTCCAAACAGAGCCGCCAAGCAAAGTATAGGAACAATAACCGACAGGCCCATCGGGTCGTAATCAGCCAGCATTGGGTAAGCCAGCTCAAAATCAACACCAAAATGAGTTGTCAGTAATAACAACGCAAAAAGGAACACCCCATCACCGATATTCCTCCCCACCTCAACCTCCCGTCAAACGTGTGTCCGACTCTAGACACAACGCCGGAAATGGTGCAAGCCTCCCTTTCCGGGCCTGAAAACCCGAAAACACAGCGGCGGATTGAGGGGAGCTGAGAGAAGCGACGCCCGTTTCAAGGCTTCTCGCTACTCCAGCTTGTCCACCCGATATAGCCTCGGAAACAGCTTGATCCACGCGCCGGTCACCAGTATCGCGCCAATGCCGCCGAATAGGGCCGCGCCGATGGGCCCCAGAAGGCGCGTCGCCACACCGCTTTCAAATTCGCCCAGCTCATTCGACGCCCCGATAAACAGGTAGGACACCGAGGCCACCCGCCCGCGCATGGGGTCGGGTGTCACGATCTGCACCAGCGTCCCGCGCACAAAGACGCTGACCATATCCGCCGCGCCCAGCACGGCCAGCGCTGCCACTGACACGAAGATGTTCGTCGAAAGCCCGAAAATAATGGTCATCAGGCCGAACACCGCCACGCCGCCATACATCCACTTGCCGGCCTTGTACTTCAAAGGCCGCCGCGCCAGCCACAGGGCCGTCATCATGGCCCCGACCGCCGGGGCGGCCCTGAGCGCGCCATAACCGATTTCACCAGCGTGCAGAATATCGCGCGCAAAGATAGGCAGCAGCGCCGTCGCCCCGCCCAGCAGCACCGCCGCCAGATCGAGCGACAGGGCGCCAAAGACGATCTTGTTGGTCCAGATATAGATCAGGCCTTCGCGCACCATCTCCATCTTGGAGCCGGCGGGCGCATTGACGGGGTGCGTATCGGCCTTCAGCGTGGCGATCAGCACGCCGCCGATGACAAACAGCGCCGCCGAAAAGCCGTAAGCGAACATGGCCGAAACGCTGAGCAGAAGGCCGCTGACCGCCGCCCCGGAGATACCGCCGATCTGAAACGCCAGGGCGTTGGAGGCGATGGCGCGCGGCAAAATCGCCTTGGGTACCAGCATGGGGCCGATCGCCGATGAGGCCGGAGCGATAAAGGCGCGCGACGCCCCCAGAAAGAAGGATAGGGCAATGAGTCCGGCAATCGGCGGATGATCCAGCGCCGACAGCCCCATATAGCCCAGCGCAATCACCGCCTGCGCCGCGATGGTATAGCCCATGATCTTCTTGCGGTCATAGCGGTCGGCCACGATCCCCGCCGGCAACGTAAAGGCGAACATGGCGATAAACTGCGTCAGCCCCATCAGGCCGATATAGAGTGCTGCCTCGCCGATGCCTGAATCCTTGCGCGCCGTCTCATAGATCTGCCAGGCGATGACCGCGCTTTGCGACGAAAAGCCCAGCACGGAACACAGGCGGGCGATCCAGAAGTTGCGGTAGGCGGGTATGCGGAACGGGTTTTGCGATTCCGGCGGCGACGGCGGCTCGGAAACGATTTCAGGCGAAACGGGAGGGGTCACGGCGATATCCGGTAAATAGGTCCGCGAATGATTTCACTTTCGTTCGCGGCAAAGTCGTCTTACACCACGCGCCATGACGAATATACCCGAAAACACGCTCGATCCGGTCGAATTGACCAAGGCCCTGATCAACCATCCGTCCGTGACCCCGGTGGACGCCGGGGCGATGGACCGCGTGCAACAGACGCTGGAATCGCTCGGCTTTGCCTGTGTGCGGCTAAAGTTCGGCGAGATCGAAAACCTCTATGCGCGGCGCGGAACGGCCTCGCCTAACCTGTGCTTTGCCGGTCATACGGACGTGGTGCCCGAAGGCGCGCTTGATGGCTGGCGCTCGGACCCGTTTGCAGCGACCATCGAAAACGGTGTGCTGACCGGGCGCGGGGCCGTCGATATGAAGGGCGGCATTGCGGCGTGGATCGCCGCCGTGTCGCGCTTTGACAGCGTGCCCGGTTCGCTGTCCTTCCTGATCACCGGCGACGAAGAAGGCGAGGCGCTGGACGGCACCAAAAAGGTCGTTGAACACCTGAGGCAAACGGGCGAGGTCATCGACCACTGCATCGTGGGGGAACCGACCTCTTCGGCCGTGCTGGGGGACATGATCAAGGTCGGCCGCCGCGGCTCGATCAACGCTACGATCACGGTTACCGGCAAGCAGGGCCACGTCGCCTACCCGCAGCGCGCCCTCAACCCCATTCCGGTGCTGGTCGCCATCATGGCCGAACTGGACGGGCGCGTGCTGGATGAGGGCTATGAGCGCTTCCTGCCGTCCAATCTCGAAATCACCACCTTTGATGTGGCGAACAAGACCACCAACCTGATCCCGCAAACGGCGACAGGGCGCATCAATATCCGCTTTAACCCGACTCATTCGGGCGCCTCCTTGCAGGCGTGGATCGAGGAGGTCTGCGCCCGTCAGGCGGAACGCAGCGGTGCCACGATCGAGGTGAAGGCCGCTATATCCGGCGAGGCCTTCCTGACCGAGGCCGGGCCGTTCGTCGATGTCATTCAGGACGCCATCCGGGACGTGCTGAAGGTCGAGGCCGATCCGTCAACCACCGGCGGCACGTCGGATGCGCGCTTTATCCGCGCCCTGTGCCCGGTGGTGGAATTCGGTCTGGTGGGCCAGACCATGCATCAGGTCAATGAAGCGACCCCGGTACAGGACCTCTATGACCTGACCGACACCTATGCGGCGCTGATCGCCAAGTATTTCAAAGTGTTCGCCTAACCCCTCCTCCCTGTCGCGCAGCGATGGGGAGGTGGCGCTGAGCGCAGCGAAGTGACGGAGGGGGACAACGCCTAGAGCGATGTGCGGAAACGGAGTTCGGCGAAGCCAAAAGTGTGAGCGGTTTTCCGCAAAAACATCGCGACAAAACAAGAATTTAGAGCGAAATGGCGATCCCACTCAAAGTCATTTCGCTCTAACCTCTCAGCGCGCGCTAACCTTGGGAGTCGCCCCCTCCGCCTCGACGCGCTTCGCTTGCTCGGCACCTCCCCAAACCTGCGGTTTAGGGAGGAGACTTATATCGAACTGCGGCTTGCGAAATCCGGTTCCGGCTCAAAGGTCACATGCGTCAGGCACAGGCCCTCCGGCGGGGCCACCTGCCCGCAGGCACGGCGGTCGCGCGCCTCCAGGGCCGCCTTGACATCGGCCACCGTCCAGCGACCGATCCCGGCCTCGACCAGCGTGCCGGTCATCGAACGCACCTGACGATGCAGGAAGGAGCGTGAGGCAAAGACGAGGTGAATCTCCTCCCCCACCCGCTTCACCCGCGCGATATCCAGCGTCTTGACGGGAGACGCCGCCTGACACTCCGTGTCGCGGAAGGTGGTGAAATCATGCCGCCCGATCAGGTGTTGCGCGGCCTCGGCCATCACCTCGGCATCCAGCGGCTTCTTGACATGCCACACCCGCCCCTGCTCCAGCGCCGGCGGGGCCCGGCGGTTGAGGATACGATAGCGGTACATGCGCCCCGTCGCCGAAAAGCGCGCCGAAAAGTCGTCATCGACAATCGCCGCTTCGCGCACGGCAATCGGTTCGGGGACCAGATAGGCGTTCATGGCGTCACGCACAACATCGGGCCGGTAGGTCTTGGGCAGATCAAACGTGATCACCTGACCCGACGCATGGACGCCCGTATCGGTACGCCCCGCCGCCGTAATGCGCAGGGCTTCGCCGGAAAAGCCCAGAATGGCGCGCTCCAGCGACCCCTGCACGGTGGGCAGGTTATCCTGCGCCTGAAACCCCTTGTACGGGCGGCCATCATATTCAACGAGGCAGGAATAGCGCGGCATGCTAAACCTTTATACCTCCCCGGTTTACCGGGGAGGGGGACCGCACGAGTCGCCTCAGGCGGTGAGATGCGGTGGTGGGGGTTCTTTCCATTTGACGCCATGCACGCGCTGTCGTGAGAGGCGCCCCCCCCACCGTCTGCGAAACCGTGGGTTTCGCATCCCATCGCTTGCGAAAGCTATACTTTCGCCGCGCTATACCCGCCAGCAAGCTGGGGGAGTATGATCGAAAAGGCCTCATCCCAGACGGTCCCCGGCGCTCAGGCCCGCGCCGTTGAGGAATTCGGTGGCGTCCTGCGCGCCCTTGCCTTCGCGCTGCACGCGCAGGAGTTCGATCACGCCGTTGCCCGTGGCCAGGCGCAGGCCCGGCCCGATCAGCGTACCCGGCGCAGCGTCACTCACCGCCGCATCGACGCGCGACATCAGCACCTTGAGGCGCTGCTCGCCCTTTGGCGTCGTCAGCATCGTCCATGCCCCCGGAAACGGCGACAGGCCACGGATGTGCCAGTCGAGTTCGCGCGCCGGCCGGCTCCAGTCGATTCGCGCCTCTTCCGAGGTGATCTTTTTGGCGTAGGTGACCTCACCGACCTGCGGTTCGCCCTCCGGCTGGCTGCGCTCAATGGCGGCCAAGGCGACGGGTAGCAGCGACGCCCCCAGCCCGGCCAGCTTGTCGTGAAGGGTCTGGGCCGTGTCCTGCGCCGTGATTTCGACGCGGCCGGACAGGATCACCGGCCCTTCGTCCAGCCCCTCGGACATGCGCATCACCTGCACGCCCGTATGGGTGTCTCCGGTCATGATGGCGCGTTGGATCGGCGCCGCCCCGCGCCAGCGCGGCAATAGCGAGGCATGGAGGTTGAAACAGCCGAGCGGCGGATGCTCCAGCACCTCGCGCTTCAGAATCTGGCCATAGGCGACAACGATGGCCGCGTCGATGTCCAGCGCCTGAAATTCGGCAATCGCCTCAGCCGACTTCATCGACTTCGGGGTGCGCACCGGCAGGCCGAGGCTATCGGCAAAGGCGTGCACCGGCGACGGGGTCAGCACCTGCCCCCGCCCCTTGGGTGCCGGCGGCTGCGAATAGACGCAGACGATCTCATGACCGGCGGCGACCAGTTCGGCCAGAGCCTTCACGGCAAATTCGGGGGTGCCCATAAAGGCCAAACGCATGGGTCTATCTCCGCAAAAAGTCTTCGCTTCGCTCAGTACGTTTTTGCGGGCTCAAAAACGACAAGCCAGACCTCGAAGCGGTTCTTCGGTCTGGCTTGGCTTTATTCAGAGGTGTTTTTCGATGCAATCGAAAAACGACGCAGCGGCCAGCAACCCGGATTATCAGGCGACTTTTTTGAGCTTCTTGACCTTGGTCACCGCCCGGTCGCGTTTCAGCTTCGACAGGTGGTCGATAAACAACACGCCGTTCAGGTGGTCCATCTCATGCTGGATGCAGGTGGCATAGAGGCCATCGCACTCTTCGATCACCTCTTCGCCCTGATAGTTCAGGTATTTGAGGCGCACGCGCGCCGGGCGCTTCACCTCATCATAGACTTCGGGCACCGACAGGCAGCCCTCATCATAGGTGGACAGTTCGTCCGAGGCCCACAGGATTTCCGGATTGACGAAGTAACGCGGCTGCTTCGGCGCCGGGGCGTCTTCGGGAAGGTCGTCGGGGCGTTCCTGAAGGTCCATGACGATAACGCGGATCGGCTCACCGATCTGGATCGCCGCCAGCCCGATGCCGGGCGCGTCGTACATGGTCTCCAGCATGTCATCCATCAGGGCGCGCAGTTCGTCGGTCACGCCCCCTTCAACGGGTTTGGACACCTGCTTGAGCAGCGGATTGGGTACGGTGATAATGTCTCGAATGGCCATGCCGCTAAAATAAGAAGCCGCCCCCGGCGGGTCAAGGCATTCGCGCTTCGTCGCTGACGATTGCTTATAAATCAGTCACTTGGCCAATGCCATTCACGAAGCGCCAGTGGCAGACCGTCCGTTGACGTAGGCAAAGGCCCCTTTCGCGCATCTTTTGCCCCATCGCCGCCGGGCCGACCTACACCGGGGTCATCGCAACGCAACCAACCGAGGTTCTTATGTTCAAACCCGCTCTTGTCACCGCCCTGATGGGCCTTCTCGCCCTGCCCGCCAGCGCCGAAACCCTGACGGTGCAGTTTTCCAAACTGACGCCTAAGGGCACACTGATGGTGGCCCTCTATAAGGGTGAAGAGGCCTATACGGGCGGCAAGCCCGTCGCCGCCCAGCAGGTCACCGTCAGCGCTGACACGGCCAGCGCCACCTTCGAGGTCGAACCGGGTCAGTACGGCCTGAAGATGTTCCACGACCTCAATGGCAATGGCAAGATGGACACCAACCCCTTCGGCATGCCGGTCGAGCCCTTCGCCTTTTCCAACAATGCCAAGGGCCGCATGGGCCCGGCGGCGTGGGCCGACGCCGCCTTTGAGGTCAAGGGCACCACCACGCAAGACATCGCGTTTTAAGGAGCG
>NZ_JAIWNX010000165.1 GCF_020217185.1 Asticcacaulis sp. | reverse complement strand
ATGGCTCTGCGGGAGCGCGTGCTGAACACGGTCGCCATCCCCCGGCCGCAGGATACGCCGTTAACGGAGCACGATTACGGCCTGATCCGCGATGAGGATGTGGAAATCCTGCACGGTGACCGGCTCCCCCGCCTGTATGAAATGGGCGAGACGCGCGACACGCTGCTGAAAGCGCTGAAAGCCTATAGCCGCGAAGACCTCAACCTGTTGTGGCCTGATCTGTTCCTGCTGGATACGGGGTGAAGGGGTTAGCCACTGAAGATTTAGCCACGAAACGAAGTTCGGCGCAGCCAAAAGAACCGTTGAAGCGCCCGGCCCGCAGGGCCCTTACCTTCGTGCGGCAAGCCCGGATGAAGGGCGCTGCGCGCCGAAGGGATTTGAACCACAGATTTCACAGATTACACAGATAGGCGCTGCGCGCCCCTGCGTGACGCAGACACGGATAATCTGTGAAATCTGTGTAATCTGTGGTTTCTAAAATCTCGCGTGGCACAGCGCTGCATTTGATAGGTCAGGCGCAGACCTGTGCCACAGGCTCCCGTTCGTGCTTTTTGTGTTTTTCGTGGCTAAACCTTCTTAGCCTCACATTCGGGGTCCGGGGTCAACTGACCCGGATTATTACCCTTGCCTAAAATCAGTTCCGCCCGTCTTTCCTGCGCCGCAATTCCGGGATTAAACTCAGCGGCAAAACGGCTTTGTCAAAGGTATCCCATGCGCGCCCTGCTTCTTTCCGCCGCCCTGTTGCTGACCGCCGCTCCGGTGTGGGCCGAAGAGGCCAAACCGGCCTGCCCGCCGGAGCCCGTTCTGACCGGGCCGTTCACCCACTGGATGCACGCCACCCCGGTCAAGGCCACGGCGGAGGCCAGCGGTGCCCCGGCTTTGAGCGTGGGCAAGCCGGTCAAGGTGACCCTGCTTGAGGCGACCCGCGTCACCTATAGACGCGCCCGCGCCACGCCGCCGACCACCCCGACCTTCAGCGGCACGCTCAGCCTCAGCGTAACCGAGGCCGGCACCTATGGCATTGCCGCCGGGGCTGGGCTGTGGATCGACGTGGTGAAGGATGGTGAAGCGCTGAAGTCGAGCAAGCACGGGCATGGGCCGGATTGTTCCGGCATCCGTAAGATCGTCGATTTCGACCTGCAACCCGGCACCTATGAGGTGCGGCTGATCGACAACAAGACCGCCGATGTGACCGTTATGGTCCTGAAACGCTGAGGTTTAAGCGCGAACGGCAGGAACCCTTTGCGTTGAAGCGCTCGGCCCCCCACAAAGCCTTCAGACGATCAAAACGCACCGCTCCCCCACACTTGCGCTGAGTGGCCTCATCAGATTTGCCGGCGTTCAGCGCTTCGGCGCAACGATCAATGGCCAGCATTTAAATCTCCGCTTCTTCGCAAAAAACAGAGAATCAGAACATATTGATATTTCGCAAATCATTTCGGTCAGTCTCTTAATATCACATCCCAATAATTTGGCACAGCAATTAACCCTATCATAGAACGTCACCTTAATTCTTATTCAAATTAACAACACTGAAAACCGATAATAATTACGCTACGAGGAAATTAATTGCCTCAACGCAATCATTATTTATCACATCACGGGGAGCACTTTGAGTAGCAAAGTATCTCGAATATGGCCCCTCATAGGGCCCAACAGAGAAAAGGACCCCAGCCTTCTTTGCCCATTTAGTCATCCCGATGCCCCCGCCCTCGCCCTCCAACTGCCAACCGCTTGACGCTGCCAACTTCACCACATCCGAAATTCGCAAGCACTTTTTCGCCCCTAAACCTTCGTCACGTAAATTCATCATTAAAGATATCCCACCTAATTCCTCGCTGGCAGGCGACTTTAGATGATATGTAACGAAGTCGAACTCGTTATTCCTACCTGAATACGATGCAGCAATCTTACCAGCAACATCGTATTCAGAACGCTCAAACTCGATACCGGGGAAAATCTCTCGAATATCGACTAACGAAAACTCAGGCCCAACCCGAATTAACAACTGTGAAATAGGCTCCACAAACGACACTAGCTCTTCCTCTGATGCTTCCCTGATCAAAGGCTCGCCTGGCGCACAGCCAGACAGCCAAACCAAAAAAGCAACGACTAGATGCAGCCGAATCCGCTTCGCACTAATTATGGGTTGTACAACCATTAAGCGCCCCGATGCTTTCCAATACATAACGGCCGACCTTGCACAGCATCGGTCAAACCCAGATGAATAGGGAATTCACACGCCTCAAAAACCCAGAGACAATAGGGAGTGAAAGTTTTCTAATTTTCGTCATCTTCCCCTCCCCGTTTCTTTAGGGTCTTGCCCACAGGTCGCTGATGACCCGGCGTTTCCCCGTGACACTCCCCGTCAGCCAGATGACAACGGTTTCGGCCAAAGGTCAACCGCGTCCAACAACCAGGTCCGGGGTCAACTGACTCCGGAATCCTCGTCTGAATTCAGTTCCTTTTGTACCTTGACATAACGGCGCCTTCCCTTGCGGTAAGGGAAAATACTTTCCGTTCACGTCAATTTTATGCTGGCGAAACGGTTATTCCGGGATATGCTGAATCATAAGGCGTCACCATAGACGTCATGAGGCACAGGGTATCCGGAGACGTTCCATGAACCTGATCGACAGGGCCAGGCGCGAATTCATTTTCATCAAGCGGTTGCTGCGGCTGCTGCGCCATATCCGCGAGGTGGATTCAAACTCGCCTGTGCTGGTGTGCGACGATGTCGAAGCCTCGGTAGATCGCCATTCGGCGCGCATCGCCCTGCTGTTTGAGGACAAGAGCCTCACCTATGCCGAGATGGACGTGCTGGCCAACCGCGTGGCCAACTGGGGTTTGTCGCGCGGCCTGAAACCCGGCGATACGGTGGCGGTCTTCCTGCCCAACCGCCTCGAATACATCCCCATCTGGTACGGGCTGAGCAAGATCGGCGTGATCAGCGCCCTGATCAACAACGCCCTGACCGGTCAGGGTCTGGCCCACTGTATCAACATCTCGACCGCCAGCCTGACGATTGTTGATCCCACCACCCTGCCCGCCTTTGCCGAAATCGAAGCCAGCCTGAGCCGCCATCAGGAGGTGTTTGTGCTCGATCTGGCGCAGGGCGACGAAACCTCGCATCACCATTCGCTGACCCAAGCGCTGAAAGGCGTCAGCACGGTGCGCCCCGACCGCAAGATCCGGCAGGGCATGGTCGCGCACAACCCGGCGCTCTACATCTATACTTCCGGCACCACCGGCCTGCCCAAGGCCGCCAAGATCACACACGCGCGCGCTCAGCTCTACATGAAGGCGTTCCGCGGCGTGTCGCACATGAGCGAGGAAGATCGCCTGTATAACGCCCTGCCGCTGTACCATTCGACCGGCGGCCTGTGCGGCGTCGGCGCGGCGCTGCTCAATGGCGGCTCCATGGTTATCAAGCGCAAGTTCTCGGCCTCGGCCTTCTGGTCTGATGTGCGCAGCCTCAACTGCACCCACATCGTTTATATTGGTGAGTTGTGCCGCTACCTCGTCAACGCGCCGGTGGCGGCCAATCCGGACGATGAGACCAAGCACCGGCTGAAGGTCGCCTTCGGTAACGGCATGCGGCCGGAGGTGTGGAGCGAGTTCAAATCGCGCTTCAAGGTGCCGGTGATTATCGAATTCTACGGCTCGACCGAAGGCAATGTGTCGCTGTTTAATTTTGACGGTCAGGCCGGCGCCATTGGCCGCGCTCCGGCCTATCTGCGCAACGCCTTCAACATCCGGCTGGTGCAGTTCGATGTCGAGAGCGAAACCCCGGTGCGCGGGCCGAACGGTCTGTGTATCGAGTGCAAGCCCGGCGAGGTCGGCGAAGCCATCGGCGCCATCGGCACCGATGCCCGCCACTTCTACACCGGCTATGCCGACAAGGCCGCCTCCGAGAAGAAGGTCATGCGCGACGTCTTCAAAAAGGGCGACGCCTGGTTCCGTTCCGGTGACCTGATGAAGATGGACCGGGACGGCTATATCTATTTCGTGGACCGTATCGGCGACACCTTCCGTTTCAAGGGCGAGAACGTCTCGACCTCAGAGGTGGGCGAATGCTGCGCCCGCGCCGAAGGCGTCGATGAGGCGATTGTCTATGGTGTGCCGGTGCCGCACTATGACGGCAAGGCCGGGATGGTGGCGCTGATCACCGGTGAAGGTTTCTCGATCGAAGCCTTTGCGCAGCACGTAAACAGCCACCTGCCCGTCTATGCCCGGCCGCGCTTTGTGCGCCTGCTGCAAAATGCCGAAACGACCGGCACCTTCAAATACAAGAAGATGGACCTTGTTCTGGCGGGTTTTGATCCGGCAAAGGTCAGCGATCCGCTCTATGTGATGCGGACGGACGACAGCGGCTATAAGCCTCTGACGGCGGAGTGCCTGAGCCTGATCGCGAGCGGTCAGTACCGCATGTAGTCAATGGCTAAGCCACACAAAACCGCGCCGCTTCGCTTGAAACGGCGCGGTTTGTTTATGTTTATGGCTGGTTCAGTCGCGGCGCGACAACAGCAGGCCAATGACCACACCGGCCGCCGCGGCAATGGCCACAGAGGTGCCGGGGTGACGGCGGATCTGACGGCGCACGACCTTGGTCTTGTCTTCGGCCTCATCGCGGGCTTCTTCGAGGATGACCTGAAGGCGGTCGATGCTGCCATTGATCTTGTCGCGGGTGTCCTGCGACACCTTCAGCTTGTCTTCGAGGTACTCCAGCGCGTCGGTGATCGAGCGCGTGGTCTTTTCGGCAATAGCTTCGGCAGGGGCTTTGTCGGCCATGAGCGGTCTCCTTTGGCTGGACTATAGATATAGGCGTTCTGTCGAAATATTGCATCCCACAAGAGGGTGAAAATACGGCAACCGATACACCAAAATATAAGGCTTCGGCAAAAAAGAGGCCCCGGCGGTCACCGGGGCCTCTGCCTCTGCTGATCCGTAAAAATGGATCAGTATTTAACGCGCAGGGTCACGCCATAGGTGCGCGGCTGGCCCATAAAAGCGTCGTAGGTATTGGAATCCAGCGCCTGATTATAATAGGTGCCGTTGGGCTGGATCGTGGACTGGAAGCCATTGCCTTGCAGCGGGGCGTTGATGACGACCTGCTTATAGGTTTCGTCGGTCAGGTTCTGCGCCCAGAATTCCAGCGTCCAGGCCTGATCCGGCGCGCCGATGCCGAAGCGGGCATTGAGCAGCGTATAGCCGTCCTGCATCTTGAACGGGATCAGGTCGGAGCCGGTGTTGTATTCCGAGGAATACTTGGCGGCGATATTGCCCGTTGCGCGCAGGTTTTCGGCGATATTGCCCGACCAGGTAACGGCCAGAGAGCCCGTCCATTCCGGGGCGAAGGACATGCGCGCCCCCGGCAGGAGCGACAGTTGCGGGAAGCGCGCCGGGTTCGACAGGTCAGAGGCGGTGAAGCTGCCGTACTTGGTGTCGGCATAGGCGACACCGCCCTGCACCGACAGGCCGCGGATCGGCGTGGACCAGTAGACATCGGCATCAAAGCCCTTCGACTTCAGTTCCGGGATCGACTCGACCACGAAGGCCGTGCCGAGGAAGGTGTTGAGCTGGAAATCCTGGAAGGTCTGATCGAAGGCCGTAATGTTGAACAGCAGCTTGTTGTTCAGCATCGAGGTCTTCAGACCGACTTCGTAGGAGTCCACCGTTTCCGGCTTGAAGTAGAGCGAGGCGTCCGGCGTGATGCCCGTCTGGGCGCGGTCGAGGTTGTACCCACCGCCCTTATAGCCACGGGCGTAGGAGGCATAGGCCATGATGTTTTCGTTGAAGCGGTAGGCGCCTTTCAGCGTGCCCGACCATTCCTTCTCGGTCACTTCATTGGCGATGCGGCGGTTATTGAAAGCCGCATTGCCCCAGAAGGTACACATATTGCCGACCACGGTCGGGCGCGAGGCCGCCGGGATGGCCGCCCAGGTGCCGACCGGGGCATTGCCCATCAGGCCCGAACGCGCAATGGCCGAAGCACAACCGACGCCCCCATCTGAATTGGTATAGATGGCGGTCATCTTCTTGGTTTCCTGCGTATAGCGCAGGCCCATCGTGACCTCGAACTTGTCGGTGAACTTGTAGCCATTGTTGGTGAACAGGGCCAGCGACTTCGACTCCTGCGTATAGTAGTCGAGCGCGCCTTCACCCGCCGCGTAGGAGGTGCCGGCGGCGCGGCCGGTCAGCAAGGAGACCGTCGGCGTCGTGGTGGGCAGACCGAGCGCCTGCGCCAGCAGGATCGACAGATAGGTTTCGTACTGCGAGCCATAGACGTAGGAGTCGGTGCGCTTCAGATCTTCGTCGGCATAGAAGGCACCGACCAGCCAGTTGAGCTTTTCACCGCCACCGGCCAGACGCAGTTCCTGCGAGAAGGTGTCGAAGTCCGCCTTGAAATCCCCGTTGTCGCGGCGATAGAGGATGTCAGCGCCCGAATAGTCGATGTCCTGACCATTGGTGTTCTTCCACTTGCGCACGCCGGTGACCGAGGTCAGGGTCGAGTCGAGCCAGTCCAGCTTGATATTGGCTTCGACCGAGACGCCGCCATCAGTGATCTGCTGCGTGGTCGGGCGGTTGGAATAGGCCAGACGCGCTTCCGGATTGGCGGTCGCCGCCACGCCGTTACCGCCCGTCAGCGTGTTGAGCGCCGCGCCGGTCGGACCGGTGCGGGTCTGCACCACGGCGCAGCAGTTTTCGTCGCGCTTCGAATAGTCGGCGATGACGCGGATCTTATGCGCGCCTGGCGTGAACAGCAACTGACCACGCACCGTGTAGAAGTTCTGATCGGCGTCTTCCTTAAGGGCGCGCGGGCCAATGCCGGTATTGACGTCGTAGAAGCCGCCGCGCTCACGCTTGGCCACAAACAGGCGACCGGCGACGAGGTCTTCGGACAGCGGCCCGGTGATCGAGGCCGACACGCCCTTGCCGTCATAGTTCGACACCGTGGCTTCGCCGTCCATGCCGAAGGTGAAGGACGGTTCCTTGGTGATGATGTTGATAACGCCGGCCGAGGTGTTCTTACCGAACAGGGTGCCCTGCGGCCCCTTCAGCACTTCGATGCGGCCGATTTCGCCCAGATCGCCGAAGCCGACGCCATTGCGCGGACGATAGACGCCGTCGATGACCACGCCGACCGAAGATTCCATACCGGGGTTGTCGCCGACCGTGCCGACACCGCGGATACGGGCGGTGGTCAGGGTTTCGTTCTGGGTCGAGGTGACGGTCAGACCGGGCGTCAGGACCTGCATGTCCTTGATGTCCTTCACGCCAGCGTCCTGCAGCAGCTTGGCCGACAGAGTGGTGACCACGATCGGCACGTCCTGAAGCGACTGCTCGCGCTTCTGGGCGGTGACGGTGATGACCTGAACCTCTTCCTCAGGCTGGGCGGTCTGGGCCATGGCCGAAGCCGCGCTGAGCGCCATGACCATACCGGAACAGCTTACCATCAGTGTGCGGTTGAGGGAGAAGCGATTGTGTGTGTGTGCCTTTACGCGCATGTGTTTCCCCTAGGTCAAGCAGGCCGCCTCTTCCGCAAGGGAAGATTTTACAGTGTAAACGGCGGTCCCTGTATTTGCCGGTTTTGTCTTTGACGTTGTTTTATGCAGACTCGCCCAAGGGTTTACTTAGTACGGTCCGCTACGTGACATGATATGACACATGTGTGGACAAAGACAATTTCAAATTCATCTCGCAAGCGCACATGAAAAAACCGCGCAAACCTTGTCATACAAGGCTTACGCGGCGTTAGCAGTAGCACCACAGCGGCCAAAAAGGCCTGTAAATATTGACGGTTACGCAAACGTCAACTTGCGATGCGGCGACGCGACAGAACTATTGCGCCTGCACAGGCCGAAAGTAACGATCCCGTAATTACACCAAGCTTTATGGCATTTTGGGCACTTTCCGCATGGTCAGCAAAGGCCAGAGCCCCCAGAAACAGGCTCATCGTAAAGCCGATTCCGCACAAAAGGCTGACGCCATAGAGGGCTGCCCAGCCGCTGTTTTCGGGGGCCCGGGCGATTTTCAGGCGGATGGCCAGCCAGGCTAGGCCAAAAACGCCGATCTGTTTGCCGACAAACAGGCCCAGCGCCACGCCCAGCATGCGGGGATCGGCCAGCGAGGCGAAGCTCATCCCCGCGAACGAAAAGCCCGACGCCACGAAGGCAAAGAAGGGCACAATGCCGTAGGAAACCGGCGTATGCAGGTCGTGCATGATGGTTTTCAAAAGGCTTTCTTCGCCGCGCGCCGGCGCGTCCAGCGTCACCATAAAGGCCGCCGCCACCGCCGTCAGGGAGGTGGCCAGTCCCGCCTTCAGGCTGAGCGCCCAGGTCGCGATAAACAGCACCAGATAGACGGCTTTCAGACCGCGCGCATGATCGCGCAGGGCGTATTTGGCCAGCCCCATCACCGCCAGCAGACCGGCGATCCACAGGCACATGAGCAGGTTGATCCCCGACGAATAGAAGAGGCCAATGACCAGCACCGCCCCCAGATCATCGACAATGGCCAGCGTCAGCAGGAAGACGCGCAGGCTGTCCGGCAAGCCGCGGCCGACCACTGCGAACACGGCCAGAGCAAAGGCAATATCGGTCGCCATCGGCACGGACCAGCCGCGCAGATCGCCGCCGGGCAGCCCCGCATTCAGCGCCACATAGACCAGAGCCGGAGCCGCCATACCGCCGATCGCCCCCAGTACCGGCAGGGCCAGTTTCTTCGGGTTCGACAGTTCACCACGGAAAATCTCGTACTTGATCTCCAGCCCGACTACGAAGAAGAAGATGGCCATCAGGCCTTCCTTCGTCCATTTCAGCACCGACTTGTCTTCGACAAAGGTGCCGATCTGCACCGGAATATGGGCGTTGATGAAGTCGAAATAGATCGCGGCCCACGGCGAATTGGCCCAGATGACGGCGATCAGGGCCGACAGCCCCAGAATGAAGCCGGCTCCGGCTTCGGTTTTGAGAAATTCGAGGGTGAACTTCATCGGCGGTCTCCTTTTCCGCGGGCGTGGTCAAAGACCATGCGAGGGTTAAGTCCGGATAGGGATTTTTGTTGGCTTCCCTCGCCGGGCGGTGGCTCCGCCACCTTGGCCGCCGCCTCAATGGCGGCTTGAGCGGAAGGGTGTCCTTCCGCTCGAAATAGTGATGTTTGGTATCGACTATTGCGGAGAACCGTAGCAAACCAGACGCCCTGTCCCAAGCAAAACCGGTCTGTCTCATGCCGATTTCCGCCCGATATCGTCCCGATCCGCGCCTTGCAGCCTCTGGCCTGCCGCTGGTCGATGCGGTGCGTGCCGCCGGCTTCCCGCAGACGGTTTTAAGATACCGCAATGACCGTGCGGCGGCCTCGGTCGGCCTTGAGGGGTTAAGCCACGACGAATGGATCGCGCACTTCGGGCGTTTCACGCCCCTGCCCGAGAATCAGGCCGAACCGCTGGCCCTGCGCTATCACGGTCATCAGTTCCGCCACTACAATCCCGACCTCGGCGACGGGCGCGGCTTCCTGTTTGCCCAGATACGCGATACGCGCGACCGCCTGCTCGATCTCGGCACCAAGGGCTCCGGTACGACGCCGTGGTCGCGCGGTGGCGATGGCCGCCTGACGCTGAAAGGCGGCGTGCGCGAAGTGCTGGCCACCGCGCTTCTGGAGGCGTTAGGGGTCAACACGTCAAAGAGTTTTTCGCTGATCGAAACGGGCGAGTCCCTGCGCCGCTATGACGAACCCTCCCCCACCCGCGCGGCGGTGCTGGTGCGCCTGTCGCATTCGCATATCCGCTTCGGCACGTTCGAGCGGCTGGCCTATCACAGCGAAACCGACGCCATGACGGCGCTGGTGCGCTATGTGGCCGATACCTATTACGCGGACCTCAGCGCGTATCAGGGGCCGGACCTGACGCACGCCCTGTTCGATGCCGTGGTGACGAAGACCGCGCACCTGACGACCCAGTGGATGTGCGCGGGCTTTGTGCACGGGGTGCTCAATACCGACAATATGAACATCACGGGAGAAAGTTTCGACTACGGCCCCTATCGCTTCCTGCCGCGCTATGAGCCGGGGCTGGTGGCGGCCTATTTCGACGAAGGCGGGCTCTATGCCTATGCGCGGCAACCCGATGCGGTGTTCTGGAACCTGACGCAACTGGCGCGCTGCCTCAGCCTGATCGGCGACAGCCAGCCGCTGATCGACAGCCTCAACGCCTTTTCCGAGCGCTATCAGACGGGCATGGCGACACAGTTCTGCCGTCGTTTGAACCTCATCCCGCAAGGTATGGAGACGGAGACGCCCCTGATGCAGGCCGCCTTCCGCATGTTGAGCGCCGCAAAAACGCCCGGCAGTTTTGAAGGATTCTTCTTCGACTGGTTCGGCGGCCCGCTCAGCGAAGCCCGCGCCCTCAATGGCCCGCGCGCCGAGGTCTATACGCACCCCGACGCCTCGGACTTCCGTAGGTTGATCAGCGCCTATGCGCCCGCCGACGCGGACACGCTCTCACACCCGCTGTTCGCGCAGCCCCACCCGGCGACCCTGCTTTACGATGAGATCGAAGCCCTGTGGAAACCCATAGCGGAAGACGACGACTGGTCGCTGTTCTATGAAAAGCTGGCGGAGATCGAGCGTTATCGCGAGGGGTTGGGGCTTAATCCGTGAACATATCCGCAGCTATCAGACGCGCACTGTGCAAGATGCGACTGACACGGATTTCTGACGGCAGAACACGATAATAAATAGAATAGTTGCCGTAGGGAGCGCGCCTCAGATCAGGCAAAAGGCCTTCGACCTGAACATAACCTCTCGGACGGTCTGCGAGCCCCAGACAGAAGGTTCTCAACTCGGTCACGAAAGTAAGAGCGCGGGGAAGATTATCCTGCGCGATAAAATCGCCGATTTCCTCCATATCAAGAAGCGCCCGTCGCGTGATCAGGACATTCATGCCGCAGCATCATCCTTGATCATGCCCTGATACTTCGCGATCAATCTGTCAAAGGCCTCTTCGGCATCGACATAGCCGCTGCGCTCGCCCTCGTCGATCAGCGCTTTCAACTCGGCGATCTGGCGTTCGCGGGCCTGCTGCTTGTATTTCCAGTCGCGCAGGGCTTCGCGCACCACTTCGCTTGCTGAAGCGTATTCGCCGCTCTCGACGGCGTCGCGCACCATGGCCGCCATATCAACCGTCAGGGCAATACTGACCTTTTCCACGCGCGGCTTATCATCGGCCATGAGGCACCTCCGGTACGAACGAGTAGCAATTTATACCACCACTCACAGCACCGAACAATTGGTGATCTGGCTGAAGGCCTCCAGCGCCGCAAAGCCCACCACCGACGTGCCGTGGCGATCCAGCTCCGGCGACCACACGGCAATGGCGGCCTGTCCCGGCACGATGGCGACGATGCCGCCCCCGACGCCGCTTTTGGCCGGCAAGCCGACGCGATAGGCAAACGATCCCACCGAATCGTACACGCCGCAGGTCAGCAGCAGGGCATTAAGCCGCCGTGCCTGCCGCGCCGGGAACACTGTCTCTTCGATCACCGGCGAAAACCCGCCCGCCGCCAGAGGCAGGGCCGCGCGCGCCAGATCGCGGCACGACAGGGTAATGGCGCATTGACGGCAATAGGCGGCGATGACGGTTTCGACCTCGTGATGCAGCGTGCCCGCCCCCTTCATCAGGTTGGCGATGGCGCGGTTCTTGTGCGCCGTGTCGATTTCCGAACGCGCCACGGCCTCGTCTATGGTCAGGGCGTTCTGGCACAGGAAGCCCATATAGTCGCGCACCGTCAGGTCCGGCCGCCGCGTCCCTTTGAGCAGCATATCGACCACCGCCAGTGCCCCGGCATTGATAAACGGATTGCGCGGAAACCCGGCCTCGTGCTCAAGCTGCGACAGGTAGTTGAAGGGCGTGCCCGACGGCTCCTTGCCCACCCGCGTCCACACCTCATCGCCTATGCGATTCAGCGCAATGCCCAGCGCAAACAGCTTGGTGATCGACTGCGCCGAAAAGGGCTCATCGCCGTCACCGATAACGTATTCCTGGCCATTTACGGTGCGCACGGCCATGCCGAACTTCTTCGGATCGACGGTCGCCAGTTCGGGGATATAGTCGGCCACCTGCCCCTTGCCGAATTGCGGCTTCACCGTCTTTTCGATCTGCGACAGGACTTCGGGCAGGGACAGTTCGTGTTTCATGGCACCTCTATAGCCCCTCCTCCCGATGACGGGGAGGGGTTTAGAGCGCATTCCGAAAAGTGTGCAACGGTTTTCGGAATCAAATGCGCGACAAAACAAAGCGTTAGAGCGGGATTTCGATTCAACCTGAACGAAATTCGCTCTAAGATGAAGCGCTCCCGCTGTCGAAGCTTTCGGCAAAGGCCAGCGTATCTATGACCAGCCGCGTGATATCGGCGACGATCAGGTTGCGGCCGGTATCGTCGAGCGTCCCACCCGTCGTATAGATCGACAGGAAAAGCGGCGGCTTATCGCCTGACGGCCAGATCACCGCCACGTCGTTGACCGCCCCATTGGCCCCGCGTCCGGTCTTGTGCCCGACGGTCCACCCCTTCGGCACGCCCGCAGGAATCATGTCGGGGCCCGTCAGCGTGGCCACCATCCAGTCGCGCAACAGAGACAGGCTTTGGGGTTGCAGTACGGCTCCCGTAAAGACGGTGCGCAACAGGCTGCTCATGGCGTCCGGCGTGGTGGTGTCGCGTTCATCGCCCTCGATATTGCTGTTCAGTTCAGGCTCGTTGCGGTCAAGGCGGGTCACCGAGTCGCCCAGCCCGCGCACAAAGGCCGTCAGCCCGGCCGGGCCACCGATCAGCGGCAACAAGAGATTGGCGGCGGCATTGTCGGAGACCGCCACCGCCGCGGAACACAGGTGGCCTACGGTCATGCGGCCTTTGGCGACGTGTTTTTCCGTCACCGGCGAATGGTCGAGCAGGTCGGCCTTGCCGTAGCGGATTTCCTGCGCGACGGTGAGTTTATTCTCATCCACCGCCTTGAGGATCGCCGCCGCCAGTACCCATTTGAAGGTCGAACACAGGGCGAAGCGCTGGCTGGAATTGATATTCAGGCTGCCGTCCGCGGCGGTGTCTCCCTGAACGACGGCGGTGCTGGTGCGGACGCTGACGCCCACCCGGCCACCGTGGCGTTTCTGAATCTCCATCAGGCGCTGGCCCAGACCGATGGCCTGATTGACCTTTTCAGAACAGCCGGCGAGGCACAGACCGGCCCCGCCCATCACAATACCCCGCCGCGTCAGCATCATTTCGCCTTCGTATGTTCATCCAGCCAGTCAAACACCGTCTTGTGCCACTTCAGGGAGTTCTGCGGTTTCAGTACCCAGTGGTTTTCATCCGGGAAGCGCAGGAATTTTGACTTCACGCCATTCATCTGAAGCGCCGTAAAGGTGCCGATCCCCTGTTCCGGTATGACGCGGAAGTCCTGATCGGAGTGGATGACCAGCATCGGCACCGACCAGTCCTTGGCGTGCAAAGCCGGGTTGAACTTGTCATAGTTTTCCGGCTTCTCATAGACGCTGCCGCCGTTTTCCCACTCCGAGAACCACAGTTCCTCAGTGGCATAGCCCATGGAGCGGTTGTCAAACAGGCCATCGTGATTGACCAGGCACTTCCACGGGGCCTTCCACTGCGAGGCGATCCAGTTGATCATGAAGCCGCCATAGGAAGCCCCCAGCGCACAGGCGCGATCCTGATCGAGGAAGCTATATTTCGACAGGGCGTAGGCATAGCCCTTTTGCAGGTCTTCCAGCGGGCGGTCGCCCCAGTGCTGGCTGATGGCATCCGTAAAGGCCTGCCCGTAGCCGGTCGAACCGTGGAAGTCGATCATGATGACCGCGTAGCCTGCCCCGGCATAGGCCTGCGGGTTCCAGCGATAGGACCAGCTTTCGCCGAACGAGCCCTGCGGGCCGCCGTGGATCAGGAAGGCCACGGGGTACTTTTTGCCTTCGACATAGTTGGCGGGCTTCACGATATACCCATGCACGGTTTCGTCGTTCCAGCCCTTGAAGGCAAACTGCTCGAACGCCCCGAAGGCGCGGTTTTGCAGCACCGGATCATTGAGGGTGGTCAGAGCCGTGGCCCCGTCATCAATCAGTTTGGCTTTCGGTTTGGAGACAAACAGTTGCGACGGGTAATCAAGCCCGCTCTTGGCAAAAACAAAGCGATCTTTCAGCGGCACGAAGGCGTCCATATGGCCGCCCTTCGATAGAGGCGTCACCTTGCCCGTTGCGATTTCGACGCGGAACAGCGGCGTCTTACCGACATCGCCAGCGACGACGTAGAGGCTCTTGCCATCGGCCGCCCATTTCACGCTGTCGGCCGAGCGGTCCCAGTCGGCAGCGATCTGCTTCGTCTCACCGGTGGCCAGATTGCGCAGGAAGATTTCGAACTGATCGGCCTCAAAGCCCGGACGCTTCATGGCGCGATAGGCCAGCCACTTGCCGTCGGGCGACACCTCGGCCCCCGTATCCCAGGCCTTATTGGCCTCGGTCAGGTTGGTTTGCGTGGACGGGTTGGCGAGATCGACCTTATAGATGTCGAAATTGGTCGAGCGCGGCTCGTCCTTGCCGGCGATGCGCACCGAGTAATAGACGGTGTTCCCATCGGGAGAGACGCTGTATTCCGCCTCGTCACCAAACGGTTTGGACGGCACGTCACCATCGACCC
>NZ_JAIWNX010000164.1 GCF_020217185.1 Asticcacaulis sp. | reverse complement strand
CGGCCGTCAGCGACACGGCCGCGCCGCCGCTCAGCGGCACGTAAAACAGGTGGTTGCGCGTCCCGTCGGCCCAGGTGTCCCAGTGGCGCACGAACAGGCGGTCATAAATGACGCCGGTGGATTTGTCGGCCTTCTTTTCGGCCTGCACCTTTAGCGTACACTCAATCTCTTCGGTCTGGCACGCCTCCTCGATCGCCAGCGACAGGACCAGCCCCTTACCGTCCGGCGACAGCTTGTACGACCCGACATCGAGCGGCAGTTTGGTCACCTGCACCGCTTCGGCGTCGTTGAGATCGGTCTTCCACACCTGCATCGAACCCGATCGCGCCGAAAGGAAGTACAGCGCGCCATCGGAGCCCCATTGCGGCGACAGGGCCCCGCCCTTCGACGCGGTGGTCAGCGGCCTTGAGGTGCCGGTCTTGAGGTCTGTTAGCCACAGGGCATTGACGCCCTTGGTCTTTTCGGCGTTCAGCGTGCGCACCTGAAACGCCGCGTGGGTTTCCGCCTTGTTCACCGTCAGCCCCGACAGACGCTGCATCGACACGAGGTCGTCATAGGTGAAAGGTTGCTTGTCCTGCGCCTGAACGGAAAGCGCAGGGAAAAGAAGCGCGGCGGCCAGACCAGCCGTAGCAAGGAGACGAGACTTCATCGGAAACCCGTTGGTTACAACAGAAAGGAAGCGTTGTTAGACCGCGCTTTCGCTGACCTGTCGAGTCCGCCCGCCGGAGTCCGGGTTAAAATTTGGTAATAATCCGGTGAAGCCTATTTCGAGGCGACCAGCAGACGCGGCCAGTAGTCGGCAAACATGTACTGGCGCGTCGCGTCGGCCGGGATATCGAACTCAGACCCCTTATACCACGGCGTGCAGGTGCGTTGCGCCGGGTCGAGATTGCCCCATTGCAGCTTCGGGCACGGCTCGTTTGACGGGTCGATCAGATTGTCCACGGCACGGATTTCGCCGCGCGAGGAGGCCAGTATGCCCGCCGTGCGAATCCGGGCGATCTGGTTGCCCCCGATGAAGCCCGTACCGTCCTCAATATTGATGGCGATTTCGTTCGACAGAATCTTGTTGTCGATGACGCGCAGACGGTTGAGGCTGGAGGTCACACCATGTTCCGAGAAGTCGATCAGCGAGCGCGACAGCAGGGCTTCGCCGCCGCCGGACAGGCTCAGGGCCGAAGCGAAGAATTCGATGCGCATATCGTCCATAGACAGGATGGAGTCGCCGGAATCGAGCTTGACCTCCATGCCCACCGCCCCGGCACCGCGTTCAAACCCGCGCCAGTCGGCCAGTTGCTGCACCGTCACGCCGGTCATCTGCGAATCGCCGCTGAGCACCGCATAGAGACCACCTGCCGTCGAGGTCACGCCCGCCTGTTCGGCATAGAGCTGCGCCGAATTGACGGCGACGGCGACCGTGCGCGTTTTGGCCACCACAAAGGACGACAACAGGTTGAGACGCCCGCCGGACACGTGCACCGCAGCGGAGTCGCCCTCATAACGCACGGTCGAATTTTGCAGCGTCAGTTCCGAACCGGAGCTGTAGATACAGGCCGACTGCCCGCCGCGACGCGAGGCGATCAGCATGTTTTTCAGTATCACCTTGCTGGCCTGCGGATTGATGCGCAGGCAGGATTCGCCATCGGGAGCCACCAGCACCGGCAGACGTGAGTCGCTGCTTTCGCCGACAATCGTCAAGGATTGATTGATCATCAGACTGGCGACGCAGGAGCGGTTGCGCGCCACCAGTTTGAGCACGCCGCCGGGGCGCATCCGGCGCACCACGTCTTCGACATAGGCCTGACGCGCCGTATCGCAATTGATGGTCGCACTCCACTTCGAGCCATAATAGCCGTAGCGGTTATGAGGCTTGTAGGACTTGCCGTGGCAGGTCTTGAGCTGCGCATCCAGCAGGACGCCGAAGCACGGCCGGGTCAGGGCCTCGGTGCGCGCCGCATTATAGCCGTTGCTGTAGCTGGCGCCATAGCTGGTCTGCGTCTGGGCCGAGGCCGCGGACACGCCGCCGAACAGGGCGGCCACAACAAAGGCGAGGTGAGCGGCAAAGGTAACAACTGAGCGCATGGTCATTTCCCTCACCGCCCCGGATTGGTCGAAATCTGGTTGAGCACGGCCTGCAGACGCGAAGCCGACGGACGGAACCCGGCCAGCGCCGAGTCGAGACGCAACACAACGGCCTGCGCCTTATCCTGATCGGCGACGCCGCTCAGGCCCAAGGCGAAATAGGTGGACATGGCAAAGCGCGCCTCGGCCGAGCCCTGCTTTTCGGCCTGCTGATACCAGTAGTAGGCGCGGGCATAGTCGGTCGGCACCCCCACCCCTTCGGAATACATGACCGCCAGCACAAGCTGCGCCTGCGACGAGCCATTGGTCGCCGCCAGCTGAATGGCGCGTACCTTATCCAGATTGGTCATGCGCGACCCGTCGGGGCGGCCCAGTATGGCGCGCAGGGCCGACAGGGTCTGCGGCGGCACGCGGCCCGCCGAATACACGGCCTCGGTCGGACGCGAACCGCCCGAAACCTGAGCGATGTCGGCATCATTGGGCCCGACGGGGTAGCGTTCCTGACCCGGATTGTCGTCGCTGTCCGCTCCGCCGCTGACGCGCTGAACCGGTGCTGATCCCTGCGCCAGATCGAGATAGACCAGCGCGCGCCACACATGGATAAACGGCAGCTCATCCATGCGCGACAGGGCGTATTCGTAAGCGTCGGTGCGCGGACGGCTCTCGTCCGAATGCGGCACCCCCCCGGCGGGCGCGTCGGGCGGGTAGAATTCAAACGGCGACACCCAGCGCTTGGCCTTGGCCTCGACAAAGGCCCCGTAACGGCTGCGTTCGGGGGCGGACTTTTCAAAGTCCTTCAGCATCACATAGGCACCGACATCGCCGGTTTCCGCCGCCTTATAGTTATAAAGGTAAGCATCGACGTCGTTGCGCGGGAACAGGCTGATGACGTTGGGGCGGCCATCGACCGGATTGCGCATCATGGCGCGCACCGCTTCGCGGTTATCAACGGGCTCACCCATCGGACCGTACTGATCGTCATACAGGCGACCGAGCGTGCGGAAGCCATCCGCCCCCAGTTGCGCCTGAATATAGATGACGCGGTCGCGCACCTTATCGCGCTCGGAATTGTCCATGCGCGCCAGAAGCGTCTCCAGCTTGCGATAGGCAACGGAGCGTTCCACCGCCCGGCACTTGTCAAAGCGCGAGGCCATCTGACCGTTTTTGAGCGTGCGGTTGATCGGCGCGAACCCTTCGGGATTGGTCAGGGCCATGACCAGCCACACCGACGCCTCGGTCGGGTCTTCGAGGTTCTTGTCCGTGGCACGTTCGGCCATATAGCGGCTGGCCAGTTCAAGTTGCGAGAAGAAGTCGTTGGCAAAGGCGTGCTTGCGGAAATAGCGAACCGCCCGCTCCTGCTCATTGAAGCCAGCCCCGCCATTATCGGCCATGGGCGGACGCGGACAGCCGCTGACGCCACGCGGCCCGTCGCCGCCGCCGCCCAGCCAGTCCACCGACACATCGCAGGCCGTCAAAGGCAGGCTGAGCGCCGCCGTCAGCATCACCGCCGCCGCGGCGCGGAACGGCACGCGGCTCATCAGCTTCCGGCCGGTACGACGGGCGGTCTTATCACCGGCGCCGTTGCACCTCATGTCTTCGCTAATTGACATCACGCATCGCCCCGACATGAATGCCGGCAAAATTATGGTTAACAAATCTTGTGTTAGGGATCGTGCGACCTGTCAAGCGCCCCCATCCGGTCCATTTGCGATACCGGCAAAGCGTTGCCGGATTGTCGCGGACCCTGACGAAACCCAGATGGAAAAACCCAGCCCCTGAGCGGTACGTCAACCCCCGTATAACGCCCTAATGATAGCGTTAATTTCCGCGCCTTGGCCAGAGAAAAGTGTTAAGAGCCGCCCGTTCCGGGACACTTTTCCCTGCCCCGGAGACAAAATCCATATCCGCCCCTTATGATTTCGCCCATAAGGCGAAATTCACCCCGCACAGGTCCGTCATGCTTACCGTGTCACAGAAACAAGAAATCTATCAGTCGCTTAAAAAAGAGATTCTGTCGGTGCTCGATTCTGAGCCCAATCAGGTGGCGCGCATGGCAACCGTGGCCTGTCTGGGCGCTCAGGCCTTTGAGACCTGGTTCTGGACCGGCTTCTATGTCGTCGATGAAACCAAAAAAGCGCAGGGCATAGATGAACTGGTGGTCGGCCCCTATCAGGGCACGCTCGGCTGTCTGCGCATTGATTTCAGGCGCGGTGTGTGCGGCGCGGCAGCGCGCGAACGCACCACACAGGTGGTGGCGGACGTGCACGCCTTTCCGGGGCATATTGCCTGTGACTCGCGCTCCAACTCCGAAATCGTCGTGCCGGTATTCAACGCCAGAGGCGAACTGATCGCCGTGTTCGACGTCGATTCGGAAAGCTATGGCGCGTTTGACGACACCGACCGCGTGGCGCTCGAAGACCTGATGCAGGCCGTGTTCGGGGTTTAATCCCACCCCACCCCTGGGGCCCTGAACCCTATTTTCAGGTTGTGATTTTGCCCCCCCTCGGCTAAACCCGCCGCACCATTCCATACATGTGAAACAAAGGGTGCCTCCTCGCATGGCGCAACAATATATTTTCCAGATGCAGGGCCTGACCAAGCATTACCCCGGCGGTAAGAAGGTCTTTGAAAACATCTGGCTCAGCTTCTATTCGGACGCCAAGATCGGCGTCGTCGGTGTCAACGGTTCGGGTAAGTCCACCCTGCTGAAGATCATGGCCGGCATCGACAAGGAATTTTCGGGCGAGGCGCGCGCCGCCGAAGGCACCAAGATGGGCTATCTGGAGCAGGAGCCCAAGCTGGACGAGACGAAGACCGTCTGGGAAAACGTCATCGACTGGTGCGAAGAAAAGAAGATCGTCGATCGCTTCAACGAAGTCGCTGCCCTGATGGGCGAAGAATATAGCGACGAACTGATGGAGGAGATGAACGCCCTTCAGGAGAAGATCGACGCCGGTGACCTGTGGGACATCGACAGCCGCATCGAAATGGCCATGGACGCCCTGCGCTGCCCGCCGAACGATTCCGGCGTGACCAAGCTGTCGGGGGGTGAAAAGCGCCGCGTGGCGCTGGCCCGCCTGCTGCTGTCCAAGCCCGACATGCTGCTGCTCGACGAACCGACCAACCACCTCGATGCGGAATCGGTCGCCTGGCTTCAGCACCACCTCGAAAACTTCCCCGGCTGCGTCATCCTCGTCACCCACGACCGTTACTTCCTAGATCAGGTGACCAAGTGGACGCTGGAACTCGACCGCGGCAAGGGCGTGCCCTATGAGGGCAACTATTCCGGCTGGCTGGAGCAGAAGCAAAAGCGCGTCGTGCAGGAGCAGTCCGAATCCGAAGCGCGTCAGCGCGCGCTCACCCGCGAACTGGAATGGGTGCGTTCCGGTGCCAAGGCCCGTCAGGCCAAGTCGAAGGCCCGCCTCGCCGCCTATGAGCGCATGGTCGAGGAACAGGAACACGCCACCAAGGCCCAGACCTATGCCACCATCCAGATCCCGCCCGGCCCGCGCCTCGGCAACGTGGTCATCGAGGTCAACGGCCTCGAAAAGGAATTCGGCGACAAGGTGCTGTTCAAGGATTTGTCGTTCAAACTGCCGCCCAATGGCATTGTCGGCGTCATCGGCCCGAACGGTGCCGGTAAGTCCACCCTGTTCAAGCTGATCACCGGTCAGGAAAAGCCCGATGCCGGCACGATCAAGCTGGGGGAAACCGTCAAGCTCGCCTATGTCGATCAGTCGCGCGACGACCTCAACCCCGATCACAATGTCTGGCAGGCCATTTCCGGCGGCACCGACGTGATGATCGTCGGCAAGCGCGAAATCAATTCACGCGCCTATGTCGGCGGCTTCAACTTCAAGGGCGGCGATCAGCAAAAGAAGGTCGGCCTGCTGTCCGGTGGTGAGCGCAACCGCGTCCACCTTGCCAAGACGCTGGCGTCCGGCGGTAACGTCATCCTGCTCGACGAACCGACCAACGACCTCGATATCGAAACGCTTCAGGCCCTCGAAGAGGCCCTCGAAGACTTCGCAGGCTGCGCCGTGGTCATCAGCCACGACCGCTGGTTCCTCGACCGTCTGGCCACCCACATCCTCGCCTTCGAAGGCGACAGCCACGTGGAATGGTTCGAAGGCAACTTCGAAATGTACGAAGAAGACAAGAAGCGCCGCCTGGGCACCGACAGCCTGATCCCCAAGCGCATCAAGTTCCAGAAGTTCGCGCGATAGCAGGGCCACAGGCCCTGCACCCGATTGTTGGAGCAGAAAAAAACCGCCGGAGTTTCAAACTCCGGCGGTTTTTCTGTTCTGTACCTCCCCAGCTTGCTGGGGCATAGCGCAGCGAAAGTATAGCTTTCGCCAGCGTTGGGACCGCCTCTTTCTTATACCTCCCCAGCTTGCTGGGGAGGGGGACCGCACGAGCCATGAAATGGCGAGATGCGGTGGTGGGGGCTTACGCCTTAAAGCGATGTGCGGAAAAGTGTGAGCGGTTTTCCGCAAAAACATCGCGACGAAACAAAAATTTAGAACGAAATGGCGTTTCTACCTAAAGTCATTTTGCTCTAGCCCACAAGCCCTGTGGCCTTTGAAAATTCTCAGCCCCCCCTCCGGTTCTGCCTTCGGCAGACCGGTTTCCCCCCGCCACACGCAGGGGGATAGAATTGCTGAACCGGAACTACTTACGAGAGTCTAAGCCAGCATGTTGCGCTTGTGCTTGGCCAGCTTGCCCTTGGTCGGGCGCGGCGCGGGCGGCGGCAGGTCGTCCGGGCCGATGGGCGTCGTTTCCGCCACCGTGACCACGACCAGCTCGTCCGGCTGGCGCGTCTTCGCCTTTTTCTTTTCCGGTCGGGGCGTTTTCGGCGTCGGCGCGCCGCCCCACGGATGGCGCGGGTCAATCAGACCCCGGCTATGGAAGAAGGCCGAGGTCACGCTCTTGCGCCCCAGTTCGGCCTGCGCCCCTTCCAGCAGGTTGAGGATATGCGCCTCATCCTTCCACGCCTCGTGAAAGTCCTGCAAGGCGCGCCACACGGCCACCCGATGCTCGTCCGTAGTCATATCGACCTTGACCTTGGCCGGAGGGTCTTTCTTGGGGTTATCCGGATCGGGCTCCGGCTCGGACAGGGCTTTTTTGAGGTCGTCGAAAGGCTTACCCGACTTGTCTTTCAGCGCCAGCAGCGTCCCCAGCTTGGCCTCGATCACGGCTGACAATTCGCGCGCCCGCTCAAGCTGCAAGGCCCCTGACGCGCTGACCGCCAGATGCAGGCTGTAGCGTACACTGTCGTAGATCGCCTTCGCCGAGGCACGATAACGCGCCTGCTGCCCGGCCTTTGATAACTGTCCCGACAGCCATACGGTCAGGGCAAACAGCACCACACCCGCGATCAGAAAACCCAGCAAAAGCATCAGCGTATGACCATCGAGCACGATGGTCGCCACCGCGCGCGGGCCTTCCCCGAAGGGATCGCCGAAATCCTCAGGCGCGTCTGAATACCTCATCTCTGCCACCTCGGACGGGCCGCCTCGCCGCCGGGCTCACCCGCCCCATAGAGGGTGCGCGGGTCGCGCCATTCCGCCGTCGTCAATTGCCGGAACACCGCCGCATAGTGCTCACGCATCAGACCGATATCCCGCCACGGCGCGGCCAGTTTTTGCAGCGTCAGCCAGACTTTTGTGGTGGTATCAAAACCCGGCTTGGGAGCTTTTTTCTCTTCGGCCTTGGGCAGGCCCACCACCTCACCACCGACCGCGGCCACGGCACCTGCTGTCGCCCCCGATTCCGCCACACCCGGCTGACCATTATTGACAGCGATATTGATGACCGTGCCACCCGACATGCCACTCACGCCCCCCTTGGCCGCCTCCGGCTTCTTGTCCGGCTCGACCTCCTTGACGGCGCTGTTGGCTTTGTTGAGCGCGGCGTAATGCTTGCCGATCAGGTCCATCAGTTCGGTCGTATTGCCGAAAATTTCCTGATTGGCGTCGATGGCGGCGTTTGATTTATCGCGCACATTGGCCGCCGAACCGCGCACGGCGTCACCGATCACCGCCCCCAGCGCATCGACATTGCGATTGAGCGCCGGCGGCAGCCCCGTCCGGCGACGGGCCCCAACGATCAGGCCCGCAATGAGCATCAGCACGCAGAAGCCAATGCCGATCATCCACAACAGGCCGCCGCTGTACCACAGGCGCACCAAGGTATCCCACAGGCTGGGGTCATAAAAGCCGTCCGGCGGCGTGGCGTAATCGTCCCCGGTGTAGCGCATGAACCCTGAAAACCTCCCCCAAAGTGGTTAACGTGCCAAAGGGTTAACAGATTGCCACGCTTTGCACCAGCGGGGTAGATCGAATTCACACTGTCGCTGCAAAAAGGGCTCACCCCCGAAAGGATGAGCCCTGTGCGTTCGTTATGAAGCGGAATGGTTTTGATGGAATCGTTCGGCTTTAGAAACCACAGATTTCACAGATTGCACAGATTACCCGTGTTTGGTGTCACACGCACAGGCGCGTAGCGCCTATCTGTGAAATCTGTGTCATCTGTGGTTCAAACCCTTTCACCGTGCGCTGCGGCCCTGAGTCTTCGTGGCGGCGTCTTCGATGCGGCGCAACAGGTCCTTCATCAGCTCGATCTCTTCGACGCTGAGATTGGCCAGCACTTCCTTTTCAAACTCCACCGCCGACGGGGCGACGTCGTTGAACAGGCGCTGGCCTTCCGGCGTCAGGATGAGGTGGTGCGAACGGCCATCGTGTTCATGGGGGGCGCGGGTGATCAGGCGGCGCTTGGCCAGGGCCTGAGCGGCGCGCGAAATGGTCACCTTGTCCATGCCGGTGCGCTTGACCAGCGCCTGCTGGGTCGAGGGGCCGTCTTCGTTCAGTACCCAGATCAACCGCCATTCCGGAATCTTCAGACCATAGAGGCTGTCATAGGCCGTCGAAATCAGCCCCGATACCGCGTTGGAGGCCACAGACAGGCGATAAGGCAGGTAATTATCGAGCGACAGCTTGCTATAGGGCATCGGATATCCTCTCAAAAGGTAACTCTGCTATTGCCGTTTTAATGTCATAAATACAAATGAGAATTTTTTAATTCGTCATAAACCCGGACTAATGCGCGATGGCCTTGTTTTCGACACGGTAGCGGCGCAGGGAGCACGCTCTTTATTTATTTCGCGCCGCAACAGGGTGTGAGGCGACAAGCCCCGTGCAAGCTGTTATGGCGGCAGGAATATCTTCTAGTTACGGATTTATCCCTTGCTGCGCCCGCTTTACGACTGGACCCTGAAACAGGCGGCCCGTCCCAATGCTGAAAAAGTTCTGGCCGCGATTTCGTTTGCCGAAAGCTCTTTCTTTCCCATTCCGCCCGATGTGATGCTGGCACCGATGGCGCTGGCCAAGCCGGAAAAGGCCTATCGTCTCGCCTTTATCTGTACCGTGGCGTCTGTGCTGGGCGGGCTGTTCGGCTATGCCATCGGCTATTATCTGGCCGATATCGGGCTCAAAATTCTGGGCCTGTTCGGCTATTCGGGCAATCTCGACAGCTTTCACGCCATTATTCAGGAATGGGGCGCCTGGGCCATCCTGATCAAGGGCCTGACGCCGATTCCGTTCAAGCTGGTCACCATTGCGTCGGGCATGGGTCAGCTCAATCTGGCGATTTTCTTCATCTGCTGCGTCATCACCCGCGGCGCGCGGTTTTATCTGACGGCCTTCCTGCTCAAGCGCTTTGGCCCGCAGGCGCGCGAACTGATCGAAAAGCGCATCAATCTGGTGGCCATCGCCGGTGTGGCCGTGATCGTGCTGGGGATCGTCGCCGTCAAATTCATGCACTAACTCATTATGGTTTCTGCTAGAAACTTAATGAGTTAGATTTTGTTTTGCCCCTCGCCGGGCGGTGGCTGCACCACCTTGGCCGCCGCCTCAATGGC
>NZ_JAIWNX010000157.1 GCF_020217185.1 Asticcacaulis sp. | reverse complement strand
ATCGACATGACCGACCTGTCCCGCCGTTCCTTCCTGACCGCGCTGGGCGGCGCAGGCCTGATGGCCGCCGCGCCCACATCCTGGGCCGCCGCAGCCGCCACCGCCAATTTTTCGGAAGGCTGGCATCTGGCCGTCGCCAACGCTCCCGCAGAAGGCTACGCCCCCTCCACCCTCACCCGCCTGAGCGGAAAAATGCCGGCGGGCCTGAGCGGCACACTCTACCGCAACGGCCCGGCGTGGTTCCGCTATGGCGACGACGTCACCGGCCACTGGTTCGACGGCGACGGCATGATCCAGAAATATGACCTTAGCGCCGACGGCGTGCGCCACACCGGCCGCTTCGTTGATACGGTCAAACACCGCATCGAGCAGCAAAGACAGGCCATTGTCATGCCGGGCTTTGGCACCAAAGGCCGCGCCGATGCCCCGGTGACCAGCAATGACGATGTCAACGCCGCCAATACCTCGGTCCTGCGCGTCGGGGACGAACTGTGGGCCCTGTGGGAAGGCGGCTCACCCTACCGCCTCGATGCCCAGACCCTGCTGACCAAAGGCCCGAAAACCTTCCGCGACGACCTGAAAGGGCTGGCCTTTCTGGCCCACCCCAAGGTCGAACCGTCGGGCCGCATCTGGAGCGCCGGGTTCATGGGTGACAAGGCGTGGATCTGGCAACTCAGCCCGGCGGGCGAGATGGAGCGCGGCGAACTGATCCAGCTTCCGGCTGCGGGGTATGCCCACGACTGGGTGGTCAGCGAACGCCACCTGATCCTGCCCATGCAGCCGCTTATCGCCGAACGCCGAACGCCGCCCTTCGTCGATACGCTGGTTTGGCGTCCTGATCAGCCGATCCGCATTCTGGTCGTCGAAAAGGCCGACCTGTCAAAGCGGCGCCTTTATGAGTTGCCCGCCGCCACCTACTTCCATACGGGCGACGCCTGGGAAGACACCGATGGCACCATTCGCTTCGATGTCTGTCTGGCCTCTTCGCCCAAATTCGGCCTGAACGGGGCGCGCGATCTGGTGAAGGGGGTTTATAACGCCGGCAATGATGAAGAGGCGCATCTGGCCCTGATCACGCTGCGCCCGGACGGTCGCGCCGACATGCAGGCGACAGGCGTCTCATCAGAGTTTCCGCAGACCGATCACCGCTTTCAGGGTCTGCGCCGCGACCGCATCGTGCACGTCGGCGGCTATATTGAAGGGCGTCTGGGGGCGCACGCCCTGTCGGCCTTCGACTGGAAAACCGGTACAGCGCAGACCTACGATTTCGGTCCGGACGCTATTGTCGAAGAGGCCCTGTTCGTCCCGCGTCCCACCAGCCACAGCGGCACGGGTCAGGAGATGGACGGCTGGATGGTTGGCACGGTGCTTAATCTGAAGGCAAAGGCCACCGAACTGCATGTGTTCGAGGCGAAAAACCTCAGCGCCGGACCGGTGGGCTCATGGCGATCAGCGCACGCCACACCGCTGGGCTTCCACGGGACGTTTGCTTAATCTCCCGCCCCCGACTGCACGACGGTCAGCTTGCTTAGGGGCCGCGTCTGCACATCCAGCGGCGCGGCCTCAACGATCTCCTTGCCCTCGTGGCTGACCTTGAGGTCCTCAAAACGACGCGCCTGAGTCAGCACCTGCGATTCCAGCGAACCGACAAAGGCATTGTACTTATCGACGGCGCTGCCGAGATTTTTGCCGAGCGCGGCCACGTGCCCGCCCATCACCGACAGGCGGCTGTACAGTTCACGGCCCACCGCCGCGACCTCATGGGCATTGTGAATTTGCTCCTCAGCGCGCCAGCCATAGGCCACGGCCTTACACAGGGCAAACAGGGTGGTCGGGGTGACGATGATCACCTTGCGGTCCATCGCCTCGGTCATCAGGTGCGGCATCCGCTCCAGCGCCATCGACAATATGCCGTCGCCCGGCACAAACATAGCCACAAAATCCGGCGACTGTTCGCGGAACTGATCCCAGTAGGCCTTGGCCGACAGGTCGCGCACATGCTGTTGTAAGGCGCGCGCATGACGTTGCAGCGCCTCTTCGCGGATGGCCTCGTCGGTCGCTTCGATGGCCTCCAGATAGGCGGTCAGATTGGCCTTGGCATCAATGACAAAGACGCCGCCGGGCAGTTTCACCGTCACGTCCGGGCGGCGACGCCCCATATCGGTGTCGAGGTTCTGCTGCTCAACGAAGTCGAAATGCTTGGACAGTCCGGCACTTTCCAACACATTGCGCAGCGTCTCTTCGCCCCAGCGCCCCTGCACCCCGGCCCCCCGACGCAAGGCATTGGCCAGCTTTTGCGTCACCTCGCGCGTCGCCACCGACGCCTGCATCAGGTGGGTGATCTGCTCTTTCAGCCCGCCGGTGTCCTTGGCGCGTGATTCCTCCATCTCCTTCACCTGAGCCTCGAAACGGCCCAGCGTCTCGGCAACGGGTTTCAGCGTGTGGCCCATGCGTTCCAGCGCCAGCTTTTCGCGCGCCGCAAAATTTTCCTCGGCGCGTTTCAGAAGCGCCTCGGTCGATTGGCTCAGCGCCTGCTGAGACGCCGCGCGGAAATGTTCGCTCATGGCGGCGCGCGCGTCTTCGAGATTGCGCGTGCGCTCCTTCAGTTGCGACACCTCAGCGGCGGCGTCACGCAACTGATCGCTCAGGTCTTCATTGCGCTCGCGCAGGCGGCGCGTCTCCTGAAAGGCCAGATAATAGCCGCCCCCCAGCACCAGCGAGGCGAAGACAGAGGCAATAAGGGCGACGGATTCAAAGTTCATGAAATGTTCTTGCCATACGGAATAAAAGCTGACAAGCTTTTTCCTGACACGATTCCGGTCGGAGATAAGACCCCTGAACGCATCCGGGGGACACGCGGCGACGTATCTAAGACTTTGTGTGCGAGGGGCAGATGGAATTCGGTGCATTTATACGCAAGGCGGTCACGGGGCGCACGCCGTGGACGTACCTCTATCTGGCGCTGATCCCGTTTATCAACTGGTGCTTTGCCGCCGTGCCGCAAATCCCCCTGCCCGATAACGGCTCGTGGACGCCAATGTCGGTGGTGACCGGGCTGGTGCTGGTGGTGCGTGACTTTGCCCAGCGCGAAATCGGTCACTGGATCCTGCTGACCCTGATCATTGGTCTGGGCCTGTCGCTGCTGACCTCTGACCCGGCCGTGGTGATCGCCTCAAGCGCGGCCTTTGCCGTATCGGAACTGATCGACTGGGCCATCTTCACCTTTATCAAACGTCCCCTGTCCGAGCGGGTGGTGATCTCCACCGCCGTCAGCGCGCCGATTGACTCAGCCGTCTTCTACGCCATCGCCTCGACGACGATTCCGGGGATTTTCAACATCTGGTCGGTGGCGACCTCGGTGCTGAGCAAGCTGGCCGGGGTGTTTGCGGTGTTTCTGGTCATGCGCCACCGGGAGAAGACCGCTAATCAGCGGCCAGAGTAAATCCGGGAGGGGCTTTGGTTTCAACGTGCTGGGGAAAGTACATGTCCATAAAGATCGTGCTTTGGGCCGGTTCAGACCCTGGACACTTGACGTCATAGCCGTCGATAATGTGACCGAAAGGGCCGATCCCGAAGCTACCGATGCGCCCGAAAGCAGGCATGGTTCCATTCTGGCAACGCAGGCGTTCAAGATAGGCGTATTCACCCTTGGGCATATACACCCGAACCGGGTTCTCCTTATCGCCCAAAGGGTGAGCTGAGGCTTTTTGTATCCGCTGATCAATGTCTTTCGGCATGGCGCCAAACATCGGCAGGTCGTCCAGGGCCACATCCTGCGACTGTGGTGCCCCTGCGCACGCCGTCAGTGACACGGACACCAGCCCGACAGCGATCAAGTTTTTGAAAATTCCCGTCATTTGTAGCCTCCCCCTCTTATGAGCAAGGAAAGCTTAGCATAACTAAGTTTATCGTCTACTCTTAAATGCATGGGCGATGGTCCCATCATCCAACCAGTCGAGTTCGCCGCCGACGGGCACGCCGCGCGCCAGATGGGTGATGGTCACCGCCGGGGCCAGTTGCTTCACGCGGTCGGCGATATAGTGCGCCGTGGTCTGGCCTTCGACCGTGGCCGGCAAGGCCATGACCAGTTCTTCGACACCGCCCGCACTGACGCGCTGCATCAGGCCCGACAGGCGCAGGTCTTCGGGCCGCACCCCGTCGAGCGCAGACAGAAGCCCGCCCAGCACGTGATAACGCCCGGAAAAGGCCCCGACGCGCTCCATGGCCCACAGGGCGGAGTCTTCTTCGACCACGCAAATCATCGCCGCGTCGCGGGCCGCGTCGGCGCAGGTGGCACACGGATCGCGGGTCGAAAGCGCGCCGCAGATGTGGCATGAGGTGACGCGCTCAGCCGCATCCTGCATGGCGGCGGTCAGCGGGATCAGCAATTGCTCGCGCTTTTTGAGCAAGGCCAGCGCAGCCCGGCGCGCCGAGCGGGGCCCCAGACCCGGCAGCTTCGACAACAGCGCCATCAGGCGTTCGATTTCAGGTCCGGCGCCAGAGGCCATAGATTAGAACAGCTTCGGCATCGGCATATTGCCGAACGGCCCCGCCGCCTCCTTCATCAGGCGCGCGGATTCTTCATCGAGCTTTTTGCGCGCATCGGCGTGGGCAGCGACGATCAGGTCGGCCAGCACCTCAACCTCGTCCGGATTAATCAGGCTGGGGTCGATGTGCAGGCGCGTCAGCACGCCCCCCCCTTGCAGATCGACCGAGACCAGACCGGCCCCGGCCTGACCGGTGACGACCACCTGATTCATCTTTTCCTGCGCTTCGGTAAACTTTTGCTGCACGGCCTGGGCCTGCTTCATCAGAGCGTTCAAGTCCATCAGTCGTCGTCCTTTTCGCTGAATTCGTCGCGGTTTTCGGTCATCGGCATGTCGGGCGTGGTGGCGGCCACCGGCTTCGGCTTGGGCCGGAAGCTGAGGATTTCCACGCCCGGAAAGGCCGTCATCAGACCGGAGATAAATGGGTCATTGCGCAGCTTTTGCAAGGCTTCCGCCTTTTCGCGGATTTCGCGCTCACGATAGGTTTCGGCCCCGCCGCCGCCCTCGGTGGCGATCAGCCAGCGCTGCCCCGTCCATTCCTTCAGCCGCGCCGAAAGCTTACGCACCAGATCAATCGGCGTGTGCGGGGCAGGTTCAAACGTAATCGCCCCCTGCCGGAAGGAGATCAGCTTGACGTAGCGCTCGACATCGACGCGCAGGCCGATGTCGCGCTTTTCGGCGATCAAGGCCAGCACGTCGTCAAACGTATGGAGCTGGATTTGCGGCTGGGCATTGGCATAGGCCTGCGGGCGCATGACCGCACCTTGCGCGCTGACGCCGCCACCGGAAACACCGCCCATGCCGCCGCCCGACGGGCCACCGTCCAGCAGGTTTTCGCCGTTTTGCAGGCGCTTGAGCAGGGTCTCCGGCCCCGGCAGGTCAGACGCATAGCAGAAGCGCACCAGCGCCATTTCGGTTGCCGCCGCCGGATCGGGGGCACGGCGGATTTCCTCAAACGCCTTGAGCATCAGGGTCCACAGACGCGACAGGGTGCCCGCCGACAACTGCGCCCCCAGCGCCGCCACCCGCTGCGCCGGTTCCTTGGGCAGGCGCGTGGCCTCGGCCCCCAGCACCTTGGCCACAGACGTGGCGTGGCAGTATTCGAGCAGGTCGCCCATCACCTGTGACGGGTCGGCCCCGAAGCCGTACAGGGTGCGGAAGGCCAGAAGCGCCTCCGGCATCTGACCGGAAATGATATTCTCAAACAGGCTGAGCGTCGCCGACCGGTCGGCCAGCCCCAGCATGTCGCGCACCACCTCGGCCGACACGCTCTGCCCCTCTTCGGCCTGCACCAGCGCCTGATCGAGCAGCGACAGGGAGTCGCGCACCGAACCTTCGGCGGCGCGGGCGATCAGGGCCAAAGCATCCGGCTCGATCTGCGCCCCTTCGAGGCGGCAGATTTTTTCCAGATGCGGCGTCAGGGTTTCCGGCTCGACGCGGCGCAGGTCAAAGCGCTGACAACGCGACAGGATGGTCACCGGCACCTTGCGGATTTCGGTGGTGGCGAAGATGAACTTGGCGTGCGGCGGCGGTTCTTCCAGCGTCTTAAGAAGCGCGTTGAAGGCCCCGGTCGAAAGCATGTGCACTTCGTCGATCACATAGACCTTGTAGCGCGCTTCGACCGGCGCATAACGCACGCTTTCCAAAAGTTCGCGCATCGAATCGACGCCGGTGCGCGACGCCGCGTCCAGCTCCAGCACGTCGATATGCCGACCTTCGATAATGGCCTGACAGTGGTAGCCAAAGGTCGAAAGATCGACGCTGGGCCCCTTCACCGTGTCGGATTCGTAATTCAGCGCGCGCGCCAGCAGGCGGGCCGTCGTCGTCTTACCCACCCCGCGCACACCGGTCAGCATGAAGGCGTGGGCGATACGCCCCGTGGCGAAGGCGTTGGACAGGGTGCGCACCATCGCCTCCTGCCCGATCAGGTCCTCAAAGGTGCGCGGGCGGTATTTGCGCGCCAGCACCGTATAGGCCGCGTCCTTTTTCGCAGGCGCAGGCACCGCCGGACCACCGAACATGTCGTCGGTGTTCTCATCGCGTTCGGTGGCAAAAGGATCGCCGGTCTCTGTAGATTCGGGATGGTCGGACATACCCGACTTATAGCGCCTCGCCGACGCAACGCCAGCCGTTTGTTACGGCGCGGCGGGCTCAGACGGACAGTCTTTATGCGGCGGCGACTGCCGCCACACGGTCGCCCGCAGGGCCGCAAAGCCCTTCTGCCCACCGCTGCTGATCAGCGCCAGATCGCTGGCCTCGTTCACCGTCCCGCACCAGAGTTCGCGTTGCGCATAGTTCGTGACCGGCTGGCTGTATTTTTGGGTCAGGGGATGCGGCCATTGCGCCAGCCGCGCGACCATAGCGTCTCTGAGCTTGGCGCCCTCGCCGCGGTTGACCGTGACATCACAATTGCGTTCGGTTTTGCCGACACCCCGGCTCAGCGTGACCGTAATATTCGGACTACCGACCCACCAGGCACTAAGCACTTCACGTTTGGCAAATTGATCCAGAGCTTTTTCGGAAGCGGAACGGCGGGCGGCAACCACTCCAGAGCGTTTGAACCCTTGGGTATCCGCCTCCTGAATCACCCAGGGCATGCAGATTTCGCTCATTACGTAATCAAGATTGTAAACGGTGTCGCCGTACAGCCTGACTTTACGCTGCGGGTCAGGTCCGGTCCACGTCGCGGTTTGCGCCCCTGCGCCCTGAGCCAGAGTCAGGCAAACAACGGCGACGCTCATTACTGAGAGTTTCGATACAGCGCTCATGCGGTATCCCCCTATGCCAGAGCTGTCCCCACCTGAAGTTTAACTCAGGCAGATGGCAAACATATGACGCTATGAGGGAGACGGTGAGACCGCGCGACCCGAAGGTGAATTCGTTGTGGCTGCTGCCTTCCGGCCCTGACCAGGTTGGCGAGGCCTCCGCCCGCGCGATCTCGACCGCTATATGCGGATTCCGTTTTGCGATTGCAAGCGCTTATTTAAACGCGGCGAGCCCCACCCGCAGACGCACCCCCAGCACCAGGGCATCGTCCGTTTGCGGATCACCAGCCGGGTGGCGGATATATTGCACGTCCGGCTGAAGGCTCAGACCGTCCCTGATGGCGTAACGATAGCTGAGTTCGTAAATGGTTTCCGGCTTCAGGTTGACACCCACCGCCTCGGCATAGGGCTGACCGAAGTCGGCGTGGGCAACAGCAAAGCCTACGGCGTCCGACTCGCGCCCTGTGAGCGGCCCGGTCCACACCAGCCCGCCGCCCGCATAGGTTTCGATGGCCTGAAGGTCCTTATTGGCCTTACCCAGCCGCACCCAGCCTGACACACCGCGGTCGCTGTCGGCTTCGGGTTTATAAAAATCGTACTTCAGTTGCGCGTAATAGCCGCTATTGCCATCGGACAGGCCCGTGCCGTCGAGGCGCTCGGCCTTCGCCGTATAGGTCCACGCCCCCAGCTTGACATAGCCGCGCGCAAAGTCCTGCTGCGCTTCGGCCACCCAGTGCGCGCCGTCGCCGTCACCCAGCTTGATGCCGATAAAGCTGCTCTGATGCGCCGGGTCGCCGGCCACGCCGTCAAACACCCCGGCGCGCAGGCGCAAAGTCTCACTGGCCTGCCATTCGCCAACCAGACCCAGAGTCGAAAACGGAAAGATCGACGGGCCGCTCTGCGAATAGTCCGGACCAATACCGTGCGAGGCGTTAAGGAACAGCGCCCCCGCCTCCTGCACGTCGAAAATACCATTGAGATTGATCAGGCCCCCGGTCACAGACCAGCGTTCATCGTCGCCCGTGCGACGCAACCACACCTCAAACAGGCGCACGCCCTTCGGCGCGTCGATATTGGACACGACCTGCGCATCGCCAGAGTAGAACTCGGAAAAGCCACCCCCGCTATCGGCCAGCACATAGGCGAAACCGTCCCAGTTTTTAAAGGCCTCGCCTTCGCCCTGCCAGGCGGCCGACAGGTCGAGATTGCTCATGACCCGGTTGCCTTCGCGCAAGCCTCCCGAATGGTTGCGCAGCAGGTCGGCGGTCAGGACGGCATCGTATTCGACGCCGGCCGAAGCCACACCTGCCACAGAGGTGCCGTAACCCAGAGACAGTAGCGCACAAGCGAGAACAGACAGACGCATGGATAAACCCTGAACACATCGGGCACATCGCCCGACAATATCCACGTTACTCGAAATCTATTGGGTTATAGTTTACAGACAGGGTTAACCGGATATGACCGGAACGGCCCGGCGATTGCTCTGTGGTTTCCGACTGTTGAAAGGTGTCCCAGTATGAAACCGCTTCTGTGCCTGATGGCCCTGTCCCTGCCCCTGATCGCCGCGGTTCCGGCGACCGCCGCCCCGGCCGCCTGCCGCGCCGAGGCCCTCGCCGCCGTCAGGCAGACCGCCGCCTATCGTCATGGCTCAGTCCGCGAAAAGCAGGCCCTGCTGCGCAGTCAGAGCCTGCGCGCCTGTGACCTGAAGGCGTAGAAAGAGACGCAGGGGACACGTCCCCTGCACCCCGATGGTAACGCGCCCGGTCATGCCTTCGTGTGTCGATATGTATTGGGGTGAAAGGGCAACTGGCCCCTTGGTCTTGCTGTCCGGAGTTTGGCCACACCAACAATCTGGAACCACAGATTACACAGATTGCACAGATTTGGCGCTTCGCGCCCCGTCTCGCGGGAAGGCCCGTCAGCGTCGAATAATCTGCGTAATCTGTGTAATCTGTGGTTTTACCGCTTTTACGATGCCCGATTGATGCGGCTGAGGAACTCCGCCACGCGACCACGCAGGGCCGCCGCCTGATCCGACAGGGCCTGAGACGAGTCGAACAGGTGCGCCGAGGCCTCACCGCTGCGCGTGGTGATCCCCGACACCTGATCGAGATTTTCGCTGATCACGCGCGTCCCCTCAGCCGCAAAGGCCATGTTGCGCGCAATGTCCCCTGTGGTCGCCGACTGTTCCTCGACGGCGGCCGCGACCGAGGTGGTGGCGTGGGTGATGGCGTCCACCGCACCGCGAATATCGCCCAGAACGCCGACGATTTCACGCGACGCCTGACGCATTTCGTCGATCACGCTGTTGATTTCACCGATGGAGCGGCTGGTCTGGTTGGCGAGGTTCTTCACCTCACCGGCGACCACCGCAAATCCGCGACCGGCCTCACCGGCGCGCGCCGATTCGATGGTGGCGTTGAGCGCCAGCAGATTGATCTGGCTGGAGATATTGGCGATGACGGTCGTCACTTCGCTGACGCGATCCGAGGCCGAAGACAGCTTCTGCGCCACCAGATCGGCGTCCTGCACCTTATGGAAGGAATCGGCCACCAGGCGGTTGGTCGTCTGCACCTGATCGGAAATTTCGCGTACCGAGGCCGCCAGTTCTTCGGCCGCGGCGGCCACCGTCTGCACACTGGCCGTGGTCTGGGTCGCCGACGAGGCCGCCGATACGGCCAGCCC